>DATAGL010001083.1:0-3751 GCA_036263755.1 Chitinophagaceae bacterium
TTACCAGCCCCTGTATGGAAATAAAACCTGCAACGTAGTTATTGGGAATAACCAGGCCGATCAAAATAGTGTATACCGGAAGACGTGCGGAGCAACTCATCAGGGGCGTTACCAGAATGGTCAGCAGGCGTTCTTTCCGGTTCTCTATGGCCCGGGCGCTCATAATGGCAGGAACGGCACAGGCAAAGCCGCTGATTAGGGGCATCACGCTTTTGCCATTCAGGCCAACGCTGCGCATCAGGCGGTCGGTAAGAAAAGAGATGCGGGCCATATAACCCGTGTCTTCGAGTAAAGTCACCAGGCCGAACAGGATCATGATCTGCGGTACAAATACAAGGATGCCGCTGAGGCCGGCCACAAACCCATTGATCAGCAGGTCGCTCCACCAGGCTTCGGGAAGCGCACGGGAGAGACTGCTGCTCACGGTGGAAAAACCGATCTCAATCCAGTCCATCGGGTACTGGGCCAACAGGAATACGGACTGGAAAAGCAGGAACAATACACCCAGCAGGATCACATAGCCCCAGCGCCGGTGCAGCAGCAGGGAGTCCAGCTTGTCGGTGAACATCGTTTTTTCCAGGGGATCGGGCTCGGCAACCGCCACGCCCATAATGTGCTTGATGCGCTGATACCGTTGCAGGATTTCTGTAGCCTGTGTTTTGGTGGGATTGAACGCATGTTTTTCTTCAATGCGTTCGATCCGCTCCTGCAGGCCTGCATCGAGCTGAAACGATTCGTGGTTGATCAGGTAATGGACCGCCATGTAATCGCTGGCCCCGGGAAAGAGGTCCTGCACGTCACGGATCGGTCCGTCGGCCAGGGCTTTATTATCGATAAAATCGCGCGCCGGAACGCCGTACAGCTGCAGTGCCGTCTGTTCGATGGCTTTTTTCAGTTGCGGGATGCCTTTGCCTTTACGCGGGTTTACCGATATAACCGGAACGCCCAGCTCACGCTCGAGCTCGGCAAGGTCAATGCGGATGCCTTTGCGCTTGGCGAGGTCGGCCATGGTAAGGGCAATCACCACCGGCCTTTTCAGGTCAAGGATCTGCGTACAGAAAAGGAGGTTTCGTTTCAGGTTGGCCGCATCGATCACCACCACATAGATATCGGCGTGGATATCCTTATCCTGGTTCAGCAACACCCGGTAGCTTACCCATTCATCCAGGCGCTTCGGGTAGAGGCTGTAAGTGCCGGGCAGATCGATGATGTTGGCGGAGATGGTGTCTGAGATATCGGTGGAACCGGTCTTCTTATCCACGGTAACCCCGGGAAAGTTGCCTACCCGCTGATTCAAACCGGTCAGGCAGTTGAACAGGGAGCTTTTACCGCTGTTCGGGTTTCCAACGAGGGCGATATGTATGGGGTGGTTGTGCACGTTCGGGCCGCAAATTTAGGCCGGGCTTTTCGGGAGTCTTTACGAATTCAGCAATTTCCTTCAATTCTTTGAAAAGTTTAACCTTTTGCGCCCGGCTGTTTAACGCCCTGTTTTCTAAACCAATAGATACCTTTGCGGTCATACCCCCAAAGAATTCATGATGCGTACACTCCTCCTGCTGACCGCTCTGTTGTTCCTGGGTACCGCCGATGCCCAGAAGCCCAAAAAAGAAGACCGGCAACTGGTGAGCAACCTGCAAAAGCATGTGCAGTACCTTGCTTCGGATGCGCTGGAAGGAAGACGTACCGGTACAAAGGGCGAACAGCTGGCGATGGCCTACATCTCCGAAGCCTTCGGAGCCGCCGGCCTTCAGCCCCGGGGAACCAACGGTTTTTACCAGCCCTTTACCATACAGGAAGGCCGGCAGGTGAACGAAACCACGCACCTGGTCATCGACGGCCACAGCCTGCAGCTGCACAAGGAGTTTTTTCCGCTCTCCTTCAGCCAGAACGCTTCGCTGGAAGCCCTGCCCTCGCCGGGCCTGGAAGAGATGGGCATGCCCTGGTTCATTGATCTGAAGGAACAACTGGAAGCCAACAAGAACAATCCGCATTTCGATGCGGCCGAGAACATCCGGAAAACGGTAAAGGAGCACCAAAAGAAAGGTGCCTCTGCCCTGTTCCTGTACAACAGTTCGGACCTGAACGACGGCATTTCTTTCCGGGCCACCGACCGTTCCGAGCCCGCAACCATTCCGGTGGTATACCTCACGAAAGAAGCCGCTAAAAAATACCTGAAGGAAGGAGCCGACATCTTGGACATCAAACTCAAGACCGACATCGGGCCTAAATCCCGCACCGGCAACAACGTGATCGGCTTTATCGACAACAAAGCCGCCACCACCGTGGTCATCGGGGCCCACTTTGACCACCTGGGCTGGGGCGAGGACGGAAATTCCCTGCACCGAACCGAGCGGGCCGTGCACAACGGTGCCGATGATAATGCCAGCGGAACGGCGGCGCTCATTGAACTGGCACGCCTGCTCAAGGCATCAAAACTTACCGCCAACAATTACCTGTTCATTGCTTTCTCGGGTGAAGAGCTCGGACTGTGGGGATCGAAATATTTTACCGAGCATCCGACGGTGGACCTCTCCACGGCCAACTACATGATCAATATGGACATGATCGGCCGGCTCAATAATGCCAATCCGTCGTTGACCGTGGGCGGCTTCGGCACCTCTCCTGCCTGGGGCGCCGCGTATGCCGTTTCCGGGAAGAAAGGACTCTACACCAGCCCGCTGCGCTTTCGCTTCGACTCCACAGGCACCGGTCCCAGCGATCACACTTCTTTTTACCAGAAGAACATTCCTGTCCTGTTTTATTTCACCGGTTTGCATACCGATTACCACCGGCCTTCCGATGACCCGGAAAAAGTAAACTACGAAGGCCAGATGCACGTGGTGAAACATATCTACAGCCTCATCGAATCGCAGAACCGGAACGGCAGGCTGGCCTTTACCCGGACGCGGGACCGGCAGATGGGTGCTTCTGCCGCCTTCAGCGTAACCCTGGGCATCATGCCGGATTACACCTTTACCGGGGCCGGTGTGAAAGTGGATGGGATAAGCGAGAACCGGCCGGCGCAAAAAGCAGGCATGAAGGCCGGCGATGTGGTCGTGCAACTGGGCGAACATGCCATCACTTCAATGGAGAGTTACATGCAGGCGCTGTCTAAATTCAAGAAGGGCGACAAGACAACGGTGGTGTATCAGCGCGGTTCCGAAAAGCAGTCGGCCGCTATCGAATTTTAATCCATTTTTTTCAGGAAAAGGAGTTTGCGGGAGGAAATATTTTTTTCTACCTGATTTTGGTTTTATTGCCGGCCCATCCTTCGGCAGGTGGAAAATGAGTTATAATTTCACGGTCCGTTTCTCCTGTGCGAATAAATTTTTTGCGATGAAGTTGATACTGGACACCAAAGACCTGACCGATGGCTTTTTCGAAGAGACGAGGCTGCTGGGCATCATGGCTCCGGTAAAGGATTACCAGTTTTGCTGGCAGCTGAACAACCTGCTGGGACTGGATTTCCGCATCAACAACGACATCGAGATCCAGCTCACAAAAAAGCAGCGTAATTATTTTTTCGCCGTATACGAATATGCCGAGCCCACGAACTCGCTGGTGCATTACCTGTACAACAACCAGTTCGACGGCGAATACCTGCTCCCCGAATTCAAGCACCTGGATTTTCTTTGGCTCCTCAAAGGAGATGATGTGGCAGAAGGCGCGCTGGAACACCTCATTCGCTCCGTACGCAGCATCAATGGCGTACAACTGGTGGTGGAACTGACCAACGAAAAGATCAAGAACA
>DATAGL010001084.1:0-2888 GCA_036263755.1 Chitinophagaceae bacterium
GAACTGAAGCTGCTGCGCGCCTTCCATTACCTGAAGATAATGGACCTCTGGGGCAATGTTCCGATCGTCACCCAGATCGGCGAGCCGGCCCAGCCGGAAACCCGCACCCGGGCCGAAGTATTCGCTTTCATTGAAAAGGAGATCAAGGACAACATCGACAAGGCCCCGAAGCTTTCGGCCAATATGACCGGACGGATGACGCAGGCCGGCGGCTACGCCATGCTGGTGGAGCTGTACCTCAATGCCGAAGAATGGACCGGTACGCCCCGCTGGGATGACTGCATCGCCGCGGCCGACAAGCTGATCTCCGGCGAGGCCGGAGGTCAGAACGGAGCCATGGCCCTGGATGCCAACATCCAGGATGCCTTCTCCCCGAACAACCACCTGTCCAAGGAAGCCATTTTCTCTATTGCCTATGAATTCCAGGCCGCCAACTTCGCCCCGAGCTGGCCCAGCGAGTTCTATCATTTCAACCAGAAGGATATCTACGGCGGACACCGGAACGGCAACGACGGCATCGTGGTGATCCCCGGCGTATGGACCACCTACGACAATGCCGACGGGCGCAAGCGGGGCTGGATGCTCGAAGGACCGCAGATGCGCTTCGACGATCCTTCCAAACCCGTTGTCGGCGGCAGCGGTAATGAGTACGACAACAAGCCGCTGGTATTCGTGGACAATGTGCGCCGGAACTCGAGCGTGCAGACGGATGCCGAGCGCGAAGCCCTGCCTTCCAGCATGTCCCTCGGCGAGGAGAACAGCGGCGTTCGCTTCGACAAATACAAGCTGGGCAACCAGATCGCAGGCCCCGGCGGCAACCCGGCCCCGCATCCCCGGTACAACAGCACCGACTGGCATATCTACCGGCTGACCTGGATTTATTTCGCCAAGGCGGAAGCCCTCATGCGGAAGAACGGCGGCGTAGCCACTGCCGAAGCGGTGCAGCTGGTCAACGACTCGAAGAAGCGTGCCTTCACGGATGCCGAATGGCCGGCGCATGCCTATACCGAGGCCACGCTCACGATGGACGAGCTCCTTGCCGAGCGCGGGCGCGAGTTCATTTTCGAAGGCTTCCGTCGCCAGGACCTGATCCGCTGGGATAAGTTCACGACAGCCGCCTGGTGGGATCACCAGCCCTCGCAGCCGCACCGTGCATTGTACCCGATCCCGAACCAGCAAAGAATCCTGAACCCGAACCTGGAACAGAACCCCGGTTACGGACAATAAGTTTTCTGAATATAGCAAGTGTCATCCCGGGCCTTTTGGCCTGGGATCTTTTTACTTTTACGGTCTATTTAACTACATGATGAAACGTTCCTTTTTCTTCCTGCTGACGGTCCTCTCACTCACGGTTCAGGCACAGACGGTTGCCTCCGTTACCGAGCCTGCCGAATGGGTGAACCCGCTGATGGGCACCGATTCCAAAGTAAGCCTGTCCAATGGTAATACCTACCCGGCCATTGCCGTGCCCTGGGGCATGAATTTCTGGACCCCGCAAACCGGGCCGATGGGCAACGGCTGGCAATACCAGTACAGTGCCGACCGCATCCGTGGCTTCAAGCAAACCCACCAGCCCTCACCCTGGATGAACGATTACGGGCAGTTCTCAATCATGCCGGTTACCGGCAGGCTGAAGTTCCGGGAGAACGACCGCGCCTCCTGGTTCTCACACAAGACCGAAATCGCCAAACCTTATTATTACAGTGTATACCTCGCCGATGCCGATGTAACGGCCGAACTCACCCCCACCGAACGGGCAGCCCAGTTCCGTTTCACCTTTCCCAAAACTGATTCCTCCTTTATCGTGGTCGACGCATTCGACCGGGGCTCGTACATCAAAGTGATCCCGGCCGAAAAAAAGATCGTAGGCTACAGCACCCGCTACAGCCGGGGCAACATGCCCAACTTTAAAAACTATTTTGTCATTTATACCGACAAGCCCTTTACGCTGGCCCAGGTATGGCACGACAGCACCCTGGTGCGCGATTCGCTGGAAACCCGCCACAACCACACCGGTGCGGTCATCGGCTTTAAGACCACCAAAGGCGAGCAGGTGCACCTGCGCGTGGCCTCTTCCTTCATCTCCATTGAGCAGGCGGAACTGAACCTGCAGCGCGAGCTGGGCAGCGATGCCTTTGCCACCACCCTCAATAAAGCAAGAGCCGAATGGAACAAACAGCTCGGCAAGCTGAAGGTGGAAGGCGGCACGCCCGAACAGGTGCGTACGTTTTATTCCTGCCTTTACCGCACGCTGCAGTTCCCGCAAAAGCTGTACGAATACGACCGCAACAACCAGATCGTGCATTTCAGCCCGTACAACGGGCAGGTGCTGCCCGGCTACATGTTCGGCGGTACCGGTTTCTGGGATACGTTCAGGGCCCTGTACCCCTTCCTCAACCTCGTTTATCCTTCCATCAACAAGGAAATGCAGGAAGGGCTGATCAATGATTACAAAGAAGGCGGATGGCTGCCGGAATGGTCGTCCCCCGGTTATGCCGACATCATGATCGGCAACAACTCCGCTTCCGTGGTGTCCGATGCCTGGATCAAGGGACTCCGCGGTTACGACATCAACACGCTGTACGAGGCCCTGCTGAAAGGCGCGAACAATGCCGGTCCCATCACGGCAGTCGGCCGGGCCGGAGCCGCCTATTACACGTCGCTGGGTTATGTGCCCTACGATGTAAAGATCAACGAGAATGCGGCCCGCACGCTCGAATATGCCTACGACGATTTTACCATTTACCAGCTGGCCAAAGCCCTGAAGCGGCCGAAAGAAGAAATCGACCTGTATGCCCGCCGTTCGCTCAATTACCGCCGCCTGTTCGACCCCGAAACAAAACTGATGCGGGGCAAGAACCGGGATGGCTCCTTCCAGACACCGTTCA
>DATAGL010001085.1:0-2050 GCA_036263755.1 Chitinophagaceae bacterium
ACGGCGAGTTCCTGCGCGAATACGGCTATGTACGTACCGATTCCCTGCCCCGGGCCACCGTATTGCTTACCGACAATCCCGGATCGGATTCTGTGCGCCTGCTCAAAGCGGCCAACCCGGCACTGGAAGTATATACCTATGTATCGGTGCAGTCCCGGCTCCAGCGGAAAGCAGACGGGGTCATACAAACCGCCAAAAGCGCGGTCATCGACATCATCATTCCCCTTATCGGGATCATGGCCCTGTTCATGGGTTTCCTGAGCATAGCCGAGCGGGCCGGGGGCGTACGGCTGCTTTCCCGGATCATCGGGCCGTTCTTTTCCCGGCTGTTCCCGGAGGTGCCGAACGGGCATCCGGCCATCGGCCATATGATGATGAACTTCTCGGCCAACCTGCTTAACCTCGACAATGCCGCCACGCCCTTCGGCCTCAAGGCCATGGAAAGCCTGCAGGAACTGAACCCCAATAAAGCGGTGGCGTCCAATGCCCAGATCATGTTCCTGGCCCTCCATGCTTCCGGGCTTACCCTCATCCCGGTAACCATTATAGCCTACCGCAGCGGGCTCAAAGCAGCCAATCCAACGGACATCTTCATACCCTGTATGATCGCCACTTTCGCGGCTACCATCGCGGCGATGCTGATCGTTTCCTTCCGACAGAAGATCAATGTTTTCCAGCCGGTCATCCTGGGATGGATCGGGGGTATTTCGGTATTGATCGCGCTCCTGGTCAGTTATGTAACCGGGCTGGATGCGGCGGAGGCGCAGACCTTTTCCAGCGTGCTGAGCAACGGGATCATCCTGCTGATCTTCCTGCTGATCGTGCTGGGCGGACTGTATAAAAAGATCGACCTGTTCGATGCCTTTGTAGAGGGCGCCAAGGGCGGCTTTGAAACCGCGGTGCGCATCATTCCCTACATCGTGGGCATGCTGGTGGCCATTTCCCTGCTGCGCACGTCCGGCACGTTCGACCTGCTGATCAACGGGATCAAGTCGGTCGTGGCGGCACTGGGCACCGATACCCGCTTTGTGGATGGCCTGCCCACGGCGCTCATCAAGCCGCTCAGCGGGAGCGGGGCCCGGGGTATGATGCTGGATACGATGAAAACCTTCGGGGCCGATTCCTTCGCCGGCAGGCTGGCCTGTATCCTGCAGGGCTCTTCCGATACAACATTTTACGTGGTGGCCGTTTATTTCGGTTCCGTCATGGTCAAAAACACCCGGTATTCTGTAGGTGCCATGTTGCTGGCAGACCTGGTAGGAGTGATAACGGCGATCTTACTGGCCTACCTCTTTTTTGGTTAGAAGGAATAGGTCTTATTGATTTGGGGAAGCCGCACTGGTGCAAAAGGTAACGCCATGCAGCAGGTATAGCCAAAGAGTAGCATGCATGTTCCATGCTTTATCCTGAAAATTTATTTACAAGCACGCACCTGCAGTTGGCCAGCAACGCCCGTTCATTTATTTGGTTCTGATGAAAGGATGGCTAAAAAGTAAAGCGCGCAGAAAGGCCCACCGCAGACGGCTCGAAGAAGAGCTTGTCCAGCAGGTTGAGTTCCGGCTTCCAGTCCACGGAAAGATTAAATGGGATCGAGGGGATCTTATAATCAAGCCCTAATGCACCCTGCATACCCAGTACATGTGCCTTGTTGAATCCAATGTATGCACCGGCACCATAATACCAGTTCAGACCTGTCGCGCCGAGGGGATTGTGTTTTTCCAGCATAAGCCCCAGTGCACCCGGTTTGCCGAAGGAAAGCATTACTTCCGCAGCCGTCGTGCCGAAGAAGTGTTTGTAGGAAATTGAATTGTTGACCACCGCATCATTAGAACTAAGGCGGATGCCCAGTGCACGCTTGTAGTCCTGGGCCATAACGGTGGAGGAGCAGACAAAAAAAGCAACGATAAGGAAGATGCCGGTTCTTTTCATATACGCTGTTTGAAGTATAACGTTCCTGTATAAAGGGAAATTGTTGCACCCCGGAGCAATGCCCCTGAATCCCTGTAGAAGAGGCAGGGTCACCATACGCATTTTTCCAACTGTACTGCAT
>DATAGL010001086.1:0-2063 GCA_036263755.1 Chitinophagaceae bacterium
CGGTAAGGCTGCCAAGAACACGCAGGCGGGCCAGAACCGCACTACTACCGGCAGCAGTACCGGTACCACCGGCACCACCACGGGTACCACCACCGGCAGCACTCCCGGAACTACGGGCACAACCGGAACAACGCCCGGTACTACGGGAACCACAGGTACCACGGGTACTTCCGGTACAGGTACAACCGGCACCACAGGTACGGGTACCACCGGCACTACCGGTTCGACAGGTACTACCGGATCCGCCGGATCTGCTGATACAACCGTAAACCCGACCGGCACTACGGGCACAACAGGTACCACGGGATCCACAGGTACTACCGGCACCTCCGGTTCAACCGGAACCACGACCGGTACGCCCGGCACTACGGGAACTACCGGCACCGGCACTTCAACCCAGGCCGGTACCATGAACAACACCAACAACATGTCGGTGAACGGTACCACAACGACGAACGGAATGATGAACAACAGCGACACCACCGGACAGATCTCCAGCGGCGGTAACTACAACGCGTACACTTCGGTAGCTGCCCCGATGATGGTGCAGCGCAATTTCACCGCCAATTATCCCACGGCTGCCAATGCCCGCTGGAACCAGAGCTATAACGGCTTCTGGCGCGTGAATTACCAGAATAACGGCCAGGACATGCTGATGCATTATGCTCCGAACGGCGAGAGCTACCTCATTGCCACGCCGAAGCTGGCCGGCCAGGTTCCGGATAACGTAGTAACGATGGCCCGCCAGAAGTATGGATGGGACCTGTACGACATCACACCAATGAAAGGCACGCAGGGACAGCCTGTTTACCAGGTGCGCATCCTGGAGAACGGTGTTGCCCGGATGGAGCGTATTCAGGAAGACGGAACCATCGAATAACAAATGATCCTAAGTATGTAAAAAGGCGCTGTACCCACAGCGCCTTTTTTTGTTTCGGAGGGACATGCCCGTAAGACAGGAAATTCTCTGATGCAAGGGAATGGCTCATGCCTGCTTGCGCAACTCCTTCAGTGCATAAAACTGGTCGCGCCAGTAAATGCCGCCCTGCTTCAGGGTGACCCACGCAGCACGGAGCATGATGAATGCCATCAGCAGTCCGGCAAAGGGAATGGCCAGCGGGTACCACCAGCGGGCTTCCGACCCCCTTTTGCCGAACAGGAGCACCCCCTGTGCGGCCAGCAGCAGCCCGGCCGGTAACCAGCCTCCGGAGGATCCGCACCAGAGCAGAAGGGGCAAAGGGAGCACAAAGAACAGGAGCGTGGGAACCACCCCGAGCAGGAACAGCGGAAGAAACCGGTACCGGTACACGGCAAAGGTGTTTTTCATGAGTCCCTGCACAAATTCACCGACACTGGTATACCACTCCAGCCAGATCTGCCGGTGCCCGTACAGCACGCCCTGGCGCCCGCCGCTCTTTTTGATCTGGTGGCCCAGTTTCAGGTCGTCATCCGGACGCAGGGAAAATGCCTGGTGGGTGCCTGCCTGTTCATAGGCGCTCCGGCGAACGAGGTTAAAGGCCCCGACGCCGAGGGAGGCCGATGACCGCGGATTCAGGGTATCCCAGGGGCGGTGGCGAAACTCCAGCATTACCTGGAATGTGGCCAGTACGGAACGGAGTGCCTGAGACCGGGAAGTGATCTGGGGCAATACGGTGAGGTGATCCAGCTGCTGCCGGTGTACATACGTCATGGCCCTGTCCAGCGTTTCCGGCGCAAACACCACATCGGCATCGGTGAAGAGCATCCAGTCTTCCTGCGTGGACCGGTAGCCCTGGTACAAAGCGTGGTTCTTGCCCAGCCAGCCTTCCGGCAAATGATCCACCGTTATGAGGTTCAGGTGGGGATGGGTTTCCGCAAACTGTTCCAGGATCTGGGGCGTGCGGTCGGTGGACCGGTCATTCACTACCACGAGCCGGTAGGCCGGATAGGTGAGCCGGAGCAGGCTGCGCAGGGCTTCTGCCAGGTCGCGCTCTTCATTGCGCACGGCAACAATGACAGCCACAGGCACCGGAGAAGGTATTGCCTCCGGGATGGAATGCAGGAACGGAACCCGGCGGCTGTTG
>DATAGL010001087.1:0-6899 GCA_036263755.1 Chitinophagaceae bacterium
TAAGAGATACCCCCTAGAAAACTGTACATCCTTCATTTAGCAGCCCTAAGAAAATTGCTAAAAAATATCCGTACCATGAAAAAGACACTCTTCTTCACCATTGTGTTGCTGGCCACTCTTGCGGCCGGTGCTGCTCCCCGAATAAAGGCAGTATACAATATGGGTGTCTGGCGTGCAAGCGCCACATGGGACCTGAACCGCAGGCCTGCTTCCGGAGATACGGTCGTCATTCCTTCCAACACCACGCTTTTTATCGACGATAACCAGAACCTTACTTCCTCTAACCTGTACATCCAGGTGTTCGGTACGCTGCACCTCAAAGGCGGAGGCGCCAAGCTCACTATCAACAGTATCAGCCGTATCTCAGTTCACTCCGGCGGGCGCATTACCAGCGACCACAGTCCTTCAGAAGTCATTAAAATCGGCGGCAATGCCGTTTACCAGGGAACAGACCCCGATGTACTGGGTCCGAGAATGGCCACGAACGCCACTTCCGGTTTTACCCAGTTCACCCCCCTGCCGGTAAAATTCCTCAGCTTCTCGGTCAGCCGTACCGACCGCGGCAACCTGGTAGAGTGGGCGACATCCGAAGAAATCAATACCGAGATCTATGAACTGGAGCGCAGCGAAAACGGCACCTCCTGGAATACGATCGCTTATGTAGCCGCCGGCGGCAACAGCCATGCCGTACTGAGCTACGCTTTCACCGATAAGGCCCCGGCCGCCCAAACGGTACATTACCGCGTCAAGCAGGTAGACCGGGACGGGAGCTTTTCCTATACCGGGGTGCGCACCCTGCGCCGGGCTCCTGCTGCCGGAGCTTCGGTATCCATCGCTTCGGCTCCCGGGCAGGGCAGGGTCCTGATCCATTTTCCCGAGCAGGTGCGCCGCGAGGTTACGGTGCGCATCATAACCGTGAGCGGGCAAATCCTTTCGCAGCGCAAGCTGGCACAGCCCGCAGGCCAGGTACTCCTTGCCGCAGGGGTACCCGCCAACGGCACTTATATCGTATCCGTCACCGACGGCCAGGACCTGAACACGGCCCGGCAGGTGATCTTATAAACTCTTTTTTAGGCGTTGAGGAATAGCCCCTGGTTTCTACCGGGGGCTTCACTTTTTAGGGAGCTACGAACTACAAGCTACAAGCTACAAGCTGCAAGCTGCAAGCACTTTCTATCTTTGTCATTCTGACTGCATCTGCGGCCTCTGAGTCAGGCCACAAAGACATGGTGACTCTAAGGAGCACAAAGGAAAGAGAGAAGAGAAAAAAGAGGCCTCCTTATTAAGGCAAGGGCACCAAGAATCTTTAAGATTCCCGGCGCCTTTTCTGTCTAAAACAAATTTCAAACAGGTAAACACATCGTACACCGTACATCAAACATCGTACACCGTCTGGCATAACTCCACCAGCACCCCGTTCGTGCCTTTGGGATGAAGAAAGCAGACGAGCTTGTTATCGGCACCCTGTTTGGGCTCGGGGCTCAGGAGGGTAAAGCCTTCGGACTGGAGGCGCGCCATTTCCGTACGGATGTCGGCCACTTCGAAGGCAAGGTGATGAAGGCCTTCCCCCCGCCGTTCCAGGAAACGGGCGATCACCCCGTCGGGGTCGGTGGATTCCAGCAGTTCGATCTTTGTTTCTCCTTTCCGGAAAAAGGCGGTGCGGACCTTTTCACCGGCCACCTCTTCCGTTTTGTAGCAGGTTTCGTTCAGCAGGGAAGCAAAAAGCGGCACAGAACGGTTTAGTGATTCCACGGCAATGCCTACATGTTCCAATTTTAGCATATCCTTTGATTCGATTTTACGGTAAAATTACGGATCGGGCCCGCGCGGCATCCGTAATACGGGCTTTTTGAGGTAAATTTGCAGACAGTAACGAAAAACAAAGGACAGACTATGCAACTTCCGATTTATCTAGACCATAACGCCACAACGCCCTGCGATCCGCGGGTTGTGGAGGCTATGTTACCATATTTCACCAACCAGTTCGGCAACGCTGCCAGCCGCAACCATCCCTTCGGATGGCAGGCGGAAGAAGCCGTGGATTATGCCCGCGAGCAGGTAGCCCAGCTGATCGGTGCCGATCCGAAAGAAATCATTTTCACCTCCGGTGCCACCGAAGCCGATAACCTGGCCATCAAGGGCGTGTACGAAATGTACGCTTCCAAGGGCAACCATATCATCACCTGCAACATCGAGCACAAAGCCGTGCTGGATACCTGCAAGCACATTGAGAAGCTGGGCGGCGAGGTCACCTACCTGAAGGTGAACAACGAAGGCCTGATCGATCTGAAGGAACTGGAAGCGGCCATCAAGCCGACCACGATCCTGATCGCCATCATGTATGCCAACAACGAAATCGGTGTGGTACAGCCGATGAAAGAGATCAGCGCCCTGGCCAAGAAACACGGCGCGCTGGTATTCTCCGACGCTACCCAGGCGGTGGGCAAGATCCCGGTGGACGTAAAGGCCGACGGCATCGACCTGCTGGCCATGACCGCGCACAAGATGTACGGTCCCAAAGGCATCGGCGCCCTGTATGTCCGCCGCAAGAACCCCCGCGTGAAGGTAACGGCCCAGATGGACGGCGGCGGCCACGAGCGCGGCATGCGCTCCGGTACGCTGAACGTGCCGGGTATCGTTGGTTTTGGTAAAGCCTGCGAACTTTGCCGGCTGGAAATGCAGCAGGATGCCGAACGCCTCAGCAAGCTCCGTGACAAGCTGGAAACCGCCCTGCTGGGACTCGAAGAAGCTTATGTGAACGGAAGCGTGGAGCACCGCCTCCCGCATGTGTCGAATATTTCATTCAAGTACGTGGAAGGTGAAGGCCTGATGATGGGCTTTAACAAAGACATTGCTCTTTCTTCCGGCTCCGCCTGTACTTCGGCCTCCCTGGAACCCTCGTATGTGCTGAAGGCCCTTGGCCTGGGCGACGACCTCGCACACAGCTCGCTGCGGTTCGGACTGGGACGGTACACCACCGAAGAGCAGATCGACTATACCATCGAAGCGGTCTCCCGGACAGTGAACAAGCTGCGGGAAATGAGCCCGCTGTGGGAAATGTATAAGGAAGGCATTGACCTGAACATGATCGAGTGGGCACACCACTAAAATCAACGATGGTTGATTGACGACTGACGAATAGAAACGAGCAGGGAAGTCAGCGTTGATCAACAGGAAATAAATCTAAATTCTACACTCGTAAATCGTAAATAAAATGGCATACTCAGACAAGCTCCTCGAGCATTACAATAACCCGCAGAACGTGGGTACCCTGGACAAGAGCAAGAATAACGTAGGAACCGGGCTGGTAGGCGCTCCCGAATGCGGCGACGTTATGCGGCTGCAGATCGAAGTGGACGAGGCTACCGGAACGATCAAGGACGCCAAGTTCAAGACCTTCGGTTGCGGTTCTGCCATCGCTTCTTCTTCCGTAGCCACCGAATGGCTGAAGGGTAAGTCCATCGATGAAGCCATCCAGATCGACAACATGGCCATCGTGGAAGAGCTGAACCTGCCCCCGGTAAAAATTCACTGCTCCGTACTGGCCGAAGACGCCATCAAGGCAGCTGTGAACGACTACCGCAAGAAGAACGGACTTGAGGAAATCAAGTTTGAAGATTCAGTAGTGCATTAATTTTTTAATAGCTGCAAGCTGCAAGCCTCAAGCTGCAAGATTTGAGGCTTGAAGCCTGAGGCTTGAAGCTGATTTTTATGGTTGCAACCGATAATGCAATATTCGTTTCCGACAAGGCGCGCCAGAAAGTGGCGCAGCTGATGGAGGATGCCGGCATCACCGGGCAGTCCGATTATTTCCTGCGCGTGAGCGTGGTGGGCGGCGGCTGCTCGGGCCTGAGCTATAAGCTGGATTTCGATAACGAAACCAAACCGATGGACCAGGTGTTTGAAGACAACGGCGTAAAAGTGGTCACCGACCTGAAAAGTTTTCTCTACCTCGTAAATACGACATTGGATTTTTCTGATGGGCTGAACGGCAAAGGGTTTTACTTCAGTAACCCCAATGCCAGCCGCACCTGTGGCTGCGGCGACAGCTTTGCTGTATAGATGGAACAGATACCCTGGAAATACGGTCCCGCCCTGTGCGGGACTTTTTTTTGTGAGTGGGTCAATAGGTGAATGGGTGAATCTGTAGGGGAATGGGGGAGGTGGTGAATAGGTGTTCGAGACGGGTGGTGCAGGGGGTGACGCGGAGGTTTGCTTTGTGCCTCTTGTGAGAGAAAGTCATCTGATGGAAGTCTAATCAACTTGTTAACTGTTCAACAGATCAACCCTGCCGGGCAATAACGGGACGCGGGAAACCGTCTATGCTCCTAACTATACCAAGAACTCCTTAGTTTTGAATCATGTGGTCGATCTGTAAAAAAGAGCTGGGTCAGTTTTTCAGCAGCCTGACCGGGTTCATTGCCATCATTGTTTTTTTGCTGGTGAACGGACTCGTGCTGTTTGTGTTCCGCAACAACATCCTGGAATACGGCTATGCCACGCTGGAGCCTTATTTTTCCTTTGCTCCCTGGGTGCTGCTGTTCCTGGTATCGGCCATCACTATGCGCTCTTTTGCCGATGAGTACCGGGGCGGTACCTACGAAGTGCTGCGCACCCGCCCCCTCAGCGCCGCCCAGATCGTGACCGGCAAGTTTGCCGGCTCGCTGGCCGTAGCCCTCATCGCCCTGCTGCCCACGCTGGTATATTACTTCACCATCAACCACCTGGCCGCGGCCGAAGGAATCGATGCCGGCGCCGCTGCCGGTGCTTACCTCGGTCTTTTCTTCCTGACAGCAGTATTCACGGCCATCGGTACCTGCGTTTCTTCCTTCACGCCCAATGCCGTGGTGGCTTTTATCATTACCCTTATCTCCTGCATCCTCCTTTACTTCGGTTTCCGGGCCATCTCCGAATTATCGCCCTTCAGCGGCGGAGCCGATTATTTCGTGGAAATGCTGGGCATCGACTTCCACTACCGGAGCATCAGCCGCGGTGTGCTGGATACGCGCGACATCGTTTACTTTATCTCCCTGGTGGTGTTTTTCCTGATCATCACCCGGCAAAACCTCCGGAAGAAATAAGCACATGGCAACTCCTTTTATCCGAAGATTCTGGTGGCTCCTGCTCATTGCCGCCCTTGTGGGGATTAACTTCCTGGCGGCGCTCGGCCATGCGCGGATCGACCTGACCGAAGAAAAGCGCTATTCGCTCAGCCGGCCCACGAAGGACCTGCTCCGCGGCCTCGACGACGTAGTGTACATTGATGTATACCTGGAAGGCGACGACCTCCCGGCCGTAGTGCGCAAGTTCCGCAACGGGCTGGCCGATTTCCTGGAGGAAGCACGGGAATACGGCGGCACGCGCCTGCAGTACCGCTTTGTGAATCCGTACGAAAGCGGCGATACGGCGCAGGTCCAGAAGTTAGTCGACTCTCTTAATTCTTTTGGCCTTTCACCAGTTTATCTAAATGCACCGGATGAGGTAGGTGACAAGCTGGAAGTGCAGCAATTAATACATGGTGCGCTTATTCGCTACGGAAGTGAAACGGCAGGGGTGGACCTGCTCAAGGGCATTCGCGCCTACGGCACCGAGCCCGAGCAGCTGGCACAGCTGTACAACGACGTGGAAGCCACCATTGAATATAAGTTCGGCTCGGCCATTCAAAAGCTGACGGCAAAAGAGCGGCCCGTGGTAGCCTATGCCACGGGCCATGGCGAAACCTGGGGTCCCACCGTGGACGACGCCGTGCGCACACTGTTTACGGAATACCGCAGCGATACATTTAACCTGCTCCAGGCACCTGCCATTCCGCAGGAGATCAATGCCCTGGTGATCCTGAAACCCACCCGTCCGTTTTCCGACCGCGACAAACTGAAGATCGACCAGTACCTGATGCACGGAGGCAAGGTATTCTGGATGGTGGACAATATGTTCGCCGAATTCGACAGCCTGTACCAGACCGGCGGCTTCGTGGCGTTCGACCGCGCGCTGAACCTCGAAGACCTCCTGTTCAACTTCGGCGTGCGGCTGAACCAGAACCTGCTGCAGGACATGCAGTGCGACAAGCTGCCCCAGGTAAGCGGTGAGGGCACGGCCCAGCAGCGGCGCCTCGTGGACTGGCCTTTCTTTCCCATCCTGAACGGCACGGGCCATCCCATCAGCAAGAACCTCGACGGGGTGCGTGCCCTGTTTCCTTCCTCGCTGGATACCGTGGAGGCGCCCGGGGTAAAAAAGACCATCCTCCTGCATTCGTCGAACAATGCGCGGCTGCTGACGGCGCCGGCGCGCGTGGATTTCGAGTTCCTCCAGATTGCGCCGGAGGCGGCGCAGTTCCGGCAGGCTCATGTGCCGGTGGCGGTGCTGCTCGAAGGAGGGTTCCGTTCCCTGTATACGGGCCGGGTGCCCCGCACAGTGGCCGATTCGCTCCGGGCGATGAATATGCCGTTCCGCAGCGAAAGCGACGGCCGGGGCAAGATGATCGTGGTGGCCGACGGCGACATCGCCGCCAACCAGTTCTCCGAGCTGAACGGACCGCTGCCCATGGGACAGAACCTGTTCACCCAGTATACTTTTGCCAACAAAGAGTTTTACAGCAATGCCCTTGAATACCTGGTGAACCCCACCGACATCCTGCAAACCCGGGCCAAGGAATATTCGCTGCGCCTGCTGGATCCCCGCCGTACCGACGCCGAGCGGGGCAAGTGGCAGGCCATCAATATCGTGCTGCCGGTGCTGCTCATTATTCTTTTCGGCGCAGGATACCAGCAATACCGCAAAAGGAAGTATCGCGGCACATAATGTGCAGCAGGCTTCAGTATCTTTGTCGGCTAAAAAATGGGAGTAGCGAATGAGTCCTGAACAGCTTACGTATCTGGTATTTGGCATTGTACTGTTAGTTG
>DATAGL010001088.1:0-3553 GCA_036263755.1 Chitinophagaceae bacterium
CGGTAACGGGTGATGTCCCGGAACCATTCGTGGCGGAGGCTGAGCAGCAGGTGGAACTTCCGCCAGTGCAGCAGCTCCTGGAAGTACAGGGCCTGCGTGCGGGTCAGCGCAGGGGGAAGCGCAGTGCGCACGTTCAACAGGTAGTCCCCGCTGCTGCGGATCGGGTAGCTGGGATGAGACAGGTCGAAATGCGCGACATTCGGACGCGGAAGGGTAACGCCGTTGTGCACCATCGTTTGATACAGGGCGGCTTGGGCCGGGTTATAAGAAGGGGCCACGGTTCCGTCTTTCAGCAGGTACCCGCGGGCCGCATTCTGGCCACCGCCCTTCCCTTTTTCCCAGCGGTGCAGGTCATACCCCAACAGCAACTGGTGACGGACAGACCCGGTCTGTGCCTCGTAGGTAAGGTAGCTGTTGATATTGTCGGTATTCCAGTACTGCCGGCGCTGGACAAACTGCATGGCGGCCAGGGAAGACACGGGCCGGTTGGCGGTGTCCACGCCAAAGGCATTGGTGGTGCGGTGTTCCTGCAGGTCTTCGGTCCAGGTCTGTTTCATGTAGGCGACATTCACCCCCAGCCGGCGGGTGAACTTGTGCCCGAAGGTGCCCATGACGGTCAGCTCCTTCGAATGAAAATAGTCGGAGGCGGCCCCGAGGTTGAGGCCGATGGGTGTGCTGTTCAGGTCCGTACGCCCGGCTACCGCCCCGAAAATGGGCTGCCCGCGGTCCAGGTTGCCCCTCATGTTGCTCCCGGTGAGTTCAACGTTGATGGCCGTATTCGGACCGGGCAGGTAAGAAAGGGAAGGAGCCAGCAGGAAGGACTTATTGCTCACCAGGTCGCGGTAACTCCGGGCTTCTTGGTAAGCACCGTTGACCCGGTACAGCAGGGTCTTTTCCTCGTTCAGGGGCCCCGTGAAATCCAGCGTGCCCCGGATGGTACTGAAGGAGCCAACACTGATCCCGATCTCCCTCCGCGGTGTCGCCAGCGGCTTTTTGGTCACCAGGTTGATGCTGCCGCCGGGGTCCACACTGGAAAAGGTGGCGCTGGCCGGTCCCTTGATCACTTCCACCCGCTCGATGTGGGTGGTCAGCGGCTGCAGGAAATAATACTGGCGGGTGCGCATGCCGTTGACGATCTGCCCTTCTTCATTCTGGCTGATGCCGCGGATCGCATACTGGTTATAATAGCTGGAAGGAATGACGCCGCTGGCCATCCGGACGGCATCGGCCAGGTGAAAGGCCTGCCGGTCGGCGATGAGCTCCTTGGTGATCGTGGAGATGGCCTGCGGCAACTCTTTATTCAGCACCGCGAACCGCGTGGCCCCGAAGGAATAGTCGCTGTTGTACTTCCGGGCCGTGCGGCCGGTCACTTCCACGGCCGGCAGGGTGGTGAGCTGCACCGAGAGCGGAACGGTAACGGAAGTATCCGTTCCGTCGAAAACAAGGGAAGCGGTATACGGATCAAAGCCGGTATGCCGGACGGTCAGCAGGACGGTGCCCCGGGGCACGCCCTGCAACCGGAACCGGCCCGAGTCATTGCTGAGCGCCGTTTGCCGGAAGCCTTTGGCCTGCAGCTGCACGGTAGCGCCCGGCACCGCCAGTCCGGCAGGCGAAAGAACGGAGCCGGAGAGGGAAGCCTGGCCCCGGCAGAGAGCGCCCGTTAAAAGAAAAAAGAGGGAAAACAGGAAGGGTTTCATATGCGGAGAAGCAATTAGATGGTTTCGAGATAAAGTTGTTGCAGCGCGTCCGCCTGCAGGCCCGAAGTGACGGACTGGTGCACCAGTACCCCTTCCTTCATGATGCCCAGGCGGGTGCCCACGTTCACGGCGTTGAAGATGTCGTGCGTGGCCATGAGGAGGGTCCGGCCTTCCGCCGCCAGCTTCCGGCAGAGGGTGGTAAATTCGGCGGTCGCCTTTGGATCCAGCCCGCTGGTGGGTTCATCCATAAAAATGGCAGAGGCATTCTTGGCAAGCGCGATGGCGATCCCCACTTTCTGGCGCATGCCCTTGGAGTAGGTGCGCACCGGCCGCCGGTGGGCTTCCTTCTGCAGACCGGCCCCCGCGAGGAAACCTTCGAGCAGGGATGCGCTGTAGCGAAAGCCGGCCAGCCGGCTGAAGAACTCCAGGTTCTCAAGTCCGGACAGGTGGCCGTACAGCATCACCACTTCCGGTATATAGGCCAGGTGCTTTTTGACCGAAGCATCCCCGGGCTCCACCACCTGGCCGCCGATGAGGGCCGCGCCGGAAGTGGCTTTGATAAAACCCAGGAAAAGATTGATGGTCGTGGATTTGCCCGCGCCGTTCTGGCCGAGCAGGCAGAATATTTCACCCGCACCGACGGTCAGGTCCAGACCGTCCAGGGCAGTGTGCTCACCATACTTCTTGGTGAGGCGTTGAGCCTGTAACATATGATTGGTTTGTTTTTGAGGGATCCTAAAGGCAGGACAGGACGACGTTCGTTTCTAAAAGGGAAGCCCGGCCGCAGGCGGTTGCCGGAAGCGCAGGCAACGCAGGGCAGGCTCCTGCTTTTGCGACAGCAGGAACACAGAACCGGAACCGGCAGGATCACCGGCGATCAGGCCCGGGCAGGCGGACCCCGGTCGGCATAGGGAAGGCCGATGGAAGCAACCGAAGCTTTCTGGTAATGAATAAGAAAAGTGGAGGAGTACTGCGGTGCGGGCAGCGGGGGAAGGGAGAGGGCCAGGTCGGCATCTTTCGTGAAGTGGTAATCACACACGGCACAATCGCCGCCTTTTTCCCACTGTGCGGCAGCCGGATAAGCATGGGAGCGGGCACCGGTTTCATGACGGTGCAGCACCTTGCCCACATGGATGAACAAAAAAAGGACCACCAGCAACATCGCCGTCAGCCGCTTCTGTATGGTTCTTTTCCGGTTCACAGAACGAAATTAGGGAATCCGTCGAATATTTGCAACATCGTTGAAATTATTGAAAGCGGTCGGCGCCCCGGACCCAAGAAACCGCCGGGCGCGCTCCGGTCAGAGGAGGTCTGTAGCCCGGAACCGATGCGGAGCCTCATCGAAGAGCCCTGCAGTAAACGGCCCTGTGTAAACGCTGTTGCGCCGCGCGAAACCCTTATCAACCGGTAAACCAGTCAACGGATCCACTCCACTTCCCGGACCGGCGGGCATTCGCCCTACACGCGGAAACTCAGTAAAAGACCTCTTCCGACCGTTCCCCCGGTTCGCCGTTGACCCGCTCACCCAGCAGGTCTTCCAGCTGCAGCTTATCGTCCCAGAGCTTGTCGGCCATCCGGTGCTCCGGGAAAGAAACGGCTTCCCAGGCATCGTCCCAATCGGGACCCAAATAAATAGGGCTGTCCATGTTTTTGCAGCAAGATTAGGCTGCGCATGTTTCTTTAATACCAACAGCAGGTAAACATATTGTGAACTCCCCATCCTTCAGGAACCGTACTGCTGTGCCGGCGAAGACCGTTCGCTCGTCCGAACGATTCATCGGGCACTCCCCCGCGATGCAGGGAAAACGGGGCTCCTATTTCCACACGCCGAAGTGGCCTTCCACCCTTCTGTCGCC
>DATAGL010001089.1:0-6449 GCA_036263755.1 Chitinophagaceae bacterium
TGGTAACCCAGCTCATAGGAAAGCTTGGCGTAGTTAAAGCGCGCGATCTCCTGCTGCTGCGGGTTGGAGTTGTTGGCGGCCGTGAACAGGAAGGCGTTCCGCGCACTGGGCTTCTGGTTGGTGCGCAGGTAGGAATCGCCCAGCAGGTACATGGCATGCTGGCTCAGGGAGTCTTCTTTTCCGCTGAGCTGCTTGAAGCCATCAATGGCCTTATTCAGCTGGTTGGCCTGGTAATAGGCATAGGACAGTTCGTACAGGTCTTCGCGGCGCACTTTTTTGGAGCGGTTCACATAGTCCTCGAGGTACGGGAGGGCCTTTGCATATTCCCTGCGCTCGAAGTAGGCATGGCCCAGCAGCTGCTTCAGCTCAAGGTCGTAGTACTGCGATTTGCCCTGCTTCATCTTGTTCTCGGCATAGGCTACGGCTTCGTCCTTGCGGCCCTGTACGTAATAAATCTGTGCGATATAATAGGGAACCACCGATTCATAGGCCGGCTGGCTTTCCACCACACGGAAGCTTTCCAGGGCATCTCCGTATGCGCGGTCGCGGAAGGCAATAAAGCCGTAATAATAGTTCGCGTCCACGTAATTGGGATCATTCTTCAGCTGGCGGATGCTGGCCAGCAGGGGCTTGGCCTGGGCAAACTGGTTCAGCGTGAAGTAGGAATAGCCCTGGTGGAATTTCATATCGGCAATTTCCTCGTTGCTCAGGTTGGCTATGTTGGCACTTTCGTACAGCGCCACAGCCTCGGAAAACTGCTTTTTGCGGAAATAATACTCGGCCAGGTGGTAGTTCATCATCTGCACCCGGGCCGTGTTCTTCGTGGCATCAATGTAGGCAAGAGCTTCCTGCACGGCCCGCTCGTCGTTCTGTTTCAGGGCCAGCACGGTTGCATAGAACTCGATCTCCTGGACCAGGATGGGGTTGTTGGCCCTGTCTGAAGGCTGCAAGGACTGGTGCAGTTCCTGGAAGAGCGGGTAGGCAAGGCTGTACTGGCCTTTCTGATACAGTTCTTTTGCCCAGTTGAACCCTTCGTGAGGATCGCGGTAGTTGTAGGTCTGCTGCGCCTGGGAAAAAAGGGTTAGAAAAAGAAAAGAGCCAAGTAAGCTGTGTTTCTTCATGAGTATGTCCTTTTGCCGTTGAGGGTTAAACGCTGTAAAGATTCGAATTATTTTAAGCTGGCCCAAATAGGGATTCAAAGAAAGGGAATCCGTACGGACGGGCCCGGCCTTTTAACAAATCCTTTTCCGGTTGGCGGTTTGTTGTTTGTGGTTTGTGGTTAGGTTCTAAAGGGTATAATCTTTCATCCAACCATAAACCACAAACCATAAACCATAAACTATAAACCTTTCTTTTCCGATTGTTTGCGTAATCTTGCCGTCGAAATTTACATCCTACATGAAAAGACTGTTTTCCATACGCTGCTCCGACAGCGCGCTTTCCATCGGCACCTTCCTGCTGCGCGTGGGTGCGGGTTCCCTGATGCTGGTGAACCACGGCTTTGACAAGCTGATGCACTTTTCCGAAAAGGCCGGCCGCTTTGCCGACCCCTTCGGCATCGGCTCCACCGCCTCCCTTTCCATGGTCGTATTCGCCGAATTCTTCTGTGCCTTCTTTATTATACTCGGGCTTTTCACCCGGCTGGCCTGCGTTCCGCTGGTCATTGCCATGGCCATCGCCCTTTTCCACGCCCATAAAGGGCAGGCTTTCGGCGATGGTGAAATGGCCGCGCTGTTCCTCGTTGCCTTCACCACCCTGCTGATTATTGGTCCCGGGAAGGCAAGCCTGGACCGGTTTATATCCAGATAACAACCGGGAAGGCAGGTTTCCCCTATTTGGTAAGAAAATATTCAATACGCAATGTTCCATACGCAAGTTTCAAATGGGTAAGCAAATCTATGAGCATTGAATATTGAACATTGCGTATTGAATATTTCTTACTTCAATTCATCCAGTACTGCATACATCTTCCGCACCAGTGCCGATGCGGATCCGTTATAGTTGTTGACGAGGAAGGAGAAAATATATTGCCTGCCGTCTTTAGCCGTATGGTAGCCGGTAAAGCCTTTTACGCCGGAGATCGTGCCGCTTTTCATCTTCATACCGTTGTATTCGGGCAGCGCCTGGTAAAAGCCCGCAAACCAGGGCCGGGTGCGGGCAAAAGCCAGTACGGTTACCTGCGCGGCCACCGTTACCCGGTTGAGCGGCGAGAGGCCCGAACCATCCACCACCTGGAGCGCGGATGGTGAAAGGCCTTTGCTTTTCCAGAAATGGCGCAGCTGCTCCACGCCCTTGTCGGTGGAACCTTCACCCCCCTCCCGGAAACCGATCGTTTTAACCAGGGCCTCGCCATACAGGTTGATGCTCTTGCAGTTGAACCAGTAAATGATACTGTCCAGCGGCGGCGAAGTTTCCCGGTGAAACACCGCGCCGCCTTCCGGCTCCCGTAATGTATATTCCCACTGCACCTTTCCCGGTGTTGCCGCACCACCCTCCGCCGGGGTTCCGTTATTCCAGATGTCCGCCAGGCGATGGACGAAATAATCTTCCGGGCGGGCCATGGCCCCGGAAACAGAGAAACGGGATTCGTTCACCGGAATAGTGCCCCGCAATACCGAAGGCAGTCCATCCGGGGATAAGTAGATATAGGTATTGTCTCCCGTGCCCCGGGCTGCGGCAGTAACTTTCGAGGTCAGCGCCTGCTGAAAATAAGCCGGTTCGGTGGCGGCAATCGCTACCGGTGCACCCAGTGAGCTGCCGGAGCGGAGGAACACATCAAACTGGTTCTCGCGCCAGTTGAGTGCAGCAGCCCCGGCCCCGTAATAATTGCCGATGTCCTGCCAGATCCAGCCATCCGGGATGCGTTCGGCATCCCAGCCCTGCTGCAGCAGCTGCATCCGGGCCGGAGCGGTCCCGCCGGTTTTTGTGTACGCCTTACGGATGCGGTCCAGTACCGAATCCTCCCGCGTTTCCTTCCACCGCCACGAACCCAGGGTAGGATCGCCCGATCCTTTGATATACAGGGTTCCGTCCGGTGCCCGTCCAAACTCCGTCAGGTACCGGAAGTCCTTTCCCAGCAACTCGTAGGCCGTAACACTGGTGATCACTTTCAGGGTGGATGCCGGTGCCATCCCTGTCTGCCCGTTCCGGTTGAAGACCACCTTGCCGGAGGCCGCATCCATCACATACAGAGCCGCCAGTGCGCTGTGCAGCTGGGAATCCTTTTCGAACCGGCTAAATGCCGCGGCAAGACGTTCTCCGACAGGCTGGCCGGAGACAGTTAAGGCCATCAGCAGTGTGAAAAAGAGAAAGGGTATTCGTTGCATCGGTCGTAACATTGCACCAAATTAGGCTTTCCCCAAAACCGAACCGTATGCCCGGCACAGAAATTAACGCTTCCATTATTACGATCGGCGATGAACTGCTGATCGGTCAGACTGTGGATACCAACAGTGCCTTTATTGCAAGGGCCCTCAACGGAATCGGGGTCTGGGTGAAGCGGCGCGTGGCCGTCGGCGACGTGCGGGAAGAAATCCTGGATTCGCTGGCCGCACAAAGCCGCGACAGTTCGGTAGTGATCATTACCGGCGGGCTCGGACCCACCGCCGATGATATAACCAAACCGGCGCTCTGTGCCTATTTCGGTTCCCGGCTGGTGGTAAACGAAGGCGTGCTCGAACATGTCCGGGAGATCTTCCGAAAGCTGAACCGGCCTATGATCGCCCGCAATGAACTGCAGGCCGAAGTGCCCGACAACTGCACGGTGCTGCACAATGCGCGCGGAACGGCCCCCGGCATGTGGTTCGAACGTGAGGGCGTGGTGTACATCTCCCTGCCCGGCGTCCCTTACGAAATGATGGGACTGATCGAAAACGAAGTGCTGCACCGGCTGCAACAACAGTTCACCCTGCCCGCCATTGTGCACCGGACACTGGTAGTGGCGGGTAAAGGCGAATCAGAAATTGCCGAGCTGATTGCCGATATCGAGTCTGACCTCCCATCCTCCATCAAGCTGGCTTACCTCCCTTCTTATGGCATGGTAAAGCTGCGGCTGACCGGCCGCGCGGGAAGTGAAGCGGAGGTACTGCCGGAACTGGAACAAAAATTCGGGGCGCTGAAAGAACGCGTCGGGCCCTGGCTGGTCGCAGACCGGGATATCTCCCTGGAACAGGCGGTGACCGAACGCCTGCATGCCCGGGGACAAACGCTGGGGACCGCTGAAAGCTGCACCGGCGGCTATATCGCGCACCTGCTTACTTCCCTGCCCGGTGTGTCCGCCGTTTACAAAGGCAGTATTATAGCCTACGCCAACGAAGTGAAGACGACCCGGTTGAACGTACCCCCATCCACCCTTTCGGCGCACGGCGCCGTGTCGGAAGAAACGGTGACAGCCATGGCCCGCGGCGCCCTGGCGCAACTGGGAACCGATTATGCCCTCGCCACTTCCGGCATCATGGGACCCGATGGCGGCACGCCCGAAAAGCCCGTAGGAACCGTCTGGATCGCAGTGGCTTCCCGGCAGCAGGTCCGTGCCCATAAAGTACACTTCCGCTTCGACCGGCAACGCAATATCGAGCTTGCTGCCCGCTGGGCCCTCAATGCCCTGCACCAGCTGGTGAAGGAAGAAGGGGAATAGTGTAGATTTGCGGATTCGGGTGAGTGGTGGTATTGGTGGTATTGGTGGTATTGGTGGTAATTGGTGGTATTGGTGGTATTTGGAATTGGGAATTGGGAATTTGGGATTGGCATTTATACAAGAATAAAGTGTGTTTGATGAAAGGATGAATGGGAGGACAATCGTACATCGTACATCGTAAACCGTACATCCCTGCCAGGGTTTCCCTCCCACCCGGACAACCACCGCTTTCGTACGTTAACGATCGCTTACTATAAAAAAGACAATTATGGCTACAGTAGACCTGGTCATGCCAAAGATGGGAGAAAGCATCATGGAAGCTACCATCCTGAAATGGCATAAAAAACCCGGCGACCCGGTAAAAATGGATGAAACGGTGCTGGAAATAGCAACCGATAAAGTGGACAGCGAAGTGCCCTCCACGGCGGAAGGCGTGCTGGTGGAGCTGCTGTTCAAAGAAAATGACGTGGTGCCCATCGGCACGGTGATCGCCCGCGTGCGCGCCGGCGCAGAGGCGGACAATGCCATTCCTTCTTCAGGTAATGGCGGCGGCCAACCCGAGCCGGCCCCAGTTGCTGCGGCTACCCCCCGCCCTGCCCCGCAGCCGGCGGAACAGCCCGCTCCTTCCCTGAACGGCAACCGCTTTTATTCACCACTGGTGCTGAACATCGCCGCCCAGGAAGGCGTATCCATGACCGAACTGGAACGGATCCCCGGTACCGGCAACGAAGGACGGGTCACGAAAAAAGATATCCTCCAGTATGTCAGTAACCGCCGCTCCGGCAGTAATGCTCCGACGCAGCAGGCAGCCCCCCCGCAAGCAGCTGCCGCAACCGGGGGCGGTCACCCGATGGTCATTCCCCTGCAGCGCGTGGAAGCGGAGGAATCCGCCAACGTTCCGGCCGTGCAGCGCGGCAACGTGGAAATCATCGAAATGGACCGCATGCGCCGCCTGATTGCCGACCATATGGTCCGCAGCAAGCACACAAGTCCGCACGTTACTTCCTTTACCGAAGCCGATGTCACCAACCTGGTGCAGTGGCGCGACCGGGTGAAGGCGGAGTTTGAGAAGCGCGAAGGGACCAAGGTCACTTTTACGCCGCTGTTCATAGAAGCCATTGTGCGGTGCATCAAGAAATTCCCCCTGATCAACTCCTCGGTGGAAGGCAATACGATTATCGTAAAGAAAGACATCAATATCGGTATGGCTACGGCCCTGCCTTCCGGCAACCTCATTGTGCCCGTGATCCGCAATGCCGACCAGCTGAACCTGGTGGGCCTGGCCAAAAAAGTGAACGGACTGGCCGATAACGCCCGCCAGAACAAACTGAAGCCCGAGGACATTGCCGACGGCACGTTCACCATGACCAATGTAGGCACGTTTGGCAGCCTGATGGGCACCCCTATTATCAACCAGCCGCAGGTGGCCATCCTGGCGGTCGGTGCCATCAAAAAGCGTCCCGTTGTCATTGAAACCCCGCACGGCGATTCCATTGCCATCCGCCACATGATGTACCTCTCCATGAGCTATGATCACCGGATCGTAGACGGCTCCCTCGGAGCCACGTTCCTGTCCGCCGTCGCCAAAGAGCTGGAGCATTTCGACGGCTCCAGGGAAGTGTGAGTGCAGATGTGTAAATATGCAAATGTGCGGATGTGCAGATGATTGGGAATGATTAAATGATTTAATAATAGAAAGGCCCGCGACGGAATGTTGCGGGCCTTTCTATTATTCTTTGCATTAAAACTCTATATAACCTTCCCATTTACACCAGTATACATTTTTTGGTTTCCCCAATTTGCACATTTGCAC
>DATAGL010001090.1:0-6066 GCA_036263755.1 Chitinophagaceae bacterium
TGAACGATTATACCCGCCGCACACACGAGATCGACTACCGGATCCTGGGCGAGGAGATGCAATGCGTGGAAATTGAACTGGACCCCCAGGAAACGGCCATTGCCGAGAGCGGGGCTTTCATGATGATGGATGACGGCATCCAGATGGAAACCATATTCGGCGACGGCGCCCAGCAGCAGAAAGGCTTCTTCGGGAAGCTGATGTCGGCGGGCAAGCGCATCCTTACCGGCGAAAGCCTGTTTATGACGGCCTTTACCAACATGGGCCAGGGCAAGCGCCGCGTGACCTTCGCCTCGCCCTACCCCGGCAAGGTGATCGCTATGGACCTGCAGCAGTACGGCGGACGGATGATCTGCCAGAAAGACTCCTTTCTATGCGCCGCCAAGGGCGTGAGCGTGGGCATCGAATTCCAGCGCAAGCTCGGCACCGGCCTTTTCGGCGGTGAAGGCTTTATCATGCAGAAGCTGGAGGGCGACGGCCTGGCCTTTGTGCACGCCGGCGGCCATATCGTGGAGCGCGACCTCCAGCCCGGTGAACTGCTGAAAGTGGATACCGGCTGTCTTGTAGCCTTCACCCCCAGCGTGGACTACGACATCCAGTTCGTCGGCGGCATCAAGAATACCTTTTTCGGCGGCGAGGGCCTTTTCTTCGCCACGCTCCGCGGACCGGGCCGCGTCTGGATCCAGACCCTGCCGGTAAGCCGGCTGGCCTCGCGCATCCTTTCTTACGGAACAGTGGCCCGCAAAGAAGAAGGCGGCCTCCTCGGCGGACTGGGCAACGTGCTCGACGGGGACGGCTGGTAACCGAGGATCACCGGGATTTGAAAGGATTACCGGGAGGGTGCGCACACGATCGCGTTATTCTCTTCCGGTCAGCACATACGAATCCTCTTTTTCAAATAGGACAAGCCTGAAAAGCGCTACTTGTGTGGCGCTTTTTTCATGCACTTTACCGGCAGGAAAAAAATGTGTAATATGAGGTTCTAAAAACAGGACGCATGAATGCACAGCGCCGCCTTTGGCTGAAGACCGCCGGACTGTCCGGGCTTTCCGTAATGGTGCCGGGCGCATGGCTGCGCGCCGGAACGCAGAATGCTGAAGAGGAAGGGTTCGTGTCGCAGCCGGAAGACCAGGAAACCTACCTGATCGGCCCGCGGCGTGCGCCGGTGACGATCATTGTGGACCGCCAGAAAAAAGGGATCGCCACCACTTCCTTCTGCAAGGAGGACATTCGTCCGGGGAGCGGCATTCCGGTGCACAAGCACCTCAACGAGGCTGAACTCATTTATATCCAGCAGGGCAGCGGCCTGTTCCTGCTGGGCGAAAAAGAGCACCCCGTTCAAGCCGGAACCACGGCCTATGTACCGAAAAGCGCCTGGCACGGAATCCGGAACACCGGCAGCGATACCCTGGTCATGCTGTTCTCGTTCACGCCTTCAGGCTTTGAAAATTATTTCCGGGAGATCGGAAGCCCGGCCGGCACCGGAGGCAAAGACCTGACCTCGGAAGCCTTTGCGGCCATAGACCAGCGGTACGGGATCGTGTACCGGGGAAAATGAGCCGATGTACGATGTATGATGTACGGTGTACGATGTTTTTAATTCAGCCGGATCCTCGTATCCGAAACTTCCAAAGCGGAAATACATCGTACACCGTACATCATACATCGTACATCATCCGCTCTCCCGTTAAATTGCTTATCTTTCTTTTTACGAAACAGCATATGAAAAAACTTTACTTCCTCCTGTTTACCCTGGTTCTTATGAGTACAGCAACGATGGCCCAGCAAACCAACGGCAGCAATGGCGGCAAGCTCCTGCGCCATGTCGTCCTGTTCAAGTTCAAGGAAGGCAGCACGCCGGCCGACATCAAAAAAGTGGAGGACGCTTTCCGCGCCCTGCCCTCCAAGATCCGCCAGATCCGCAATTTTGAGTGGGGGACCAACAACAGTCCCGAAGGACTGAACAATGGCTTTACCCATTGCTTCTTTGTCACCTTCACCTCTGAAAAGGACCGCGAGGCCTACCTGCCCCACCCCGACCACAAAGCCTTCGTGGAAGTGCTCTCGCCTTACCTCGAAAAAGCGCTGGTGGTGGATTACTGGGCGGAGAAATGAAAGTTGACCAGTTAAAGGGTTCACAAGTTCACAAGTAACTTTATTCTACTTGTGAACTGATCAACTGATCAACTAACCTTCAGCTACTGCTTGCCGATAAGGACACCAAACCGTCCGGCCTGTTCGCGGATAATCTTTTCCATTTCGGTTTCCAGGGTCAGTTCCCCTCCGGAGGCCGCGTTCCGGCGGCGCTCCGCTTCGATATAGGCTTCCCGCTGTACGGCCAGCCCGCTGATCTCCTTTTGTATCCGGTTCCGCTCCTGCTGTTGCTGCAGCACAAAACTCTTGAGTGCCGACCGGCTCCTGCCTTTCAGGCTGTCGGGCAGGGTGTTCAGTTCCACCCGGGCGATAAAGCTGCTGTCCGCCTCGTAGGCATCCACCAGGTCCCAGGCCGTGTTCTTGTATACCCCTTTCTTTCCTTTCACTACAGTGCGCTTTACGGCCATTCCCCGGACTGCATTATTCAGCGCATCCACTTCCTCCTGTTTGGCTTTGGCCCGGACGCCCGTGGCCCCGTAACCGATATAGGTGCCGTTCAGCTGTGTATTGAGCACCAGCAGCATTGAGTCGTAGGGCGTGGGCGGCTCCTCGGCAGAAGCATTGTGATTGATGTGGGTAAAGTTGCCGCGGCCGCATTCGCCCTGGAGGTTCCAGTGCTCGCGGATGCCCTGCTCCCGCGGCCCGCAGTAAATGGTATTGACGATGACGCCTTTGCGGTTGGCTTCGGCACAGGCCTGCGTATAATGCAGCCGGCCCTGGAGGAAGTCCTCATTGCCGGCAATAAAGATCACTTTGTAGGTACCGGCCGCCGTGTCCCAGGGCAGCTCGTTCAGGGAAGCATGGATCACCTGCCCGCAGTACTCGTCGCCCCCATCGGTATTCAGGCTGAACAGTTTTTTGGAAAGCTCATCCAGGTCGGTGGTAAAGGGACTCAGGCGGAGAATGTATCCGGTCTTGGCGTCATTTGAAGGCCGGCCGTACTCATAGAGGGCGATTTCCACCACGGGGGCGCGGCCGTTGCAGCGGGCGCGGGAGAGCAGGTCGGTCATGTGCCAGAGCTGGGCCTTCGCCTGCTCGATCAATCCCGACATGCTCCCGGAAACATCGAGCAGGATAGCCACCTGGATACGGGCGGAGTCGGCAACGGGGGCAGCAGGAAGGCCGGTGGTACGAGGTTCTGGGCGAAAGGCAGTCAGCAGCAGGGTGCCGGCAACCGCCAGGGCGGCGGTCTGGAAAAGCAATCGTTTCATGGCAGTGGTTTTTCGCTAGATGCCCTGCAGGCGGAGTTTACATAAGGGGCCGGAGGGCATTAGGATATTCTTAACAGGGCTTGGGTTTGGGGTTTGGCGTTTGGGGTTTAAGGTTTGTGGTTTAAGGTTGATTACCCTGGAGGGTTACGGGACAGGGCTGCTTTTGACCCGGGCCTGCGGGTAGCATATCAGGAATTTATCCGGATCAACTGTTCAACTGATCAACCATTCAACTTTTACGGCTGGTGATTTCGCTGACATTCCCCACCGGCCTCTTCCATTACCCGGGGAATTTTCTATATTTGGCTGCAATCCAAAACCAACTATGCGTATTTTTTCCATGCTCCTGCTGGGCGTTACCCTTTCGCTGTTCAGCTGCCAGAAAGAAGTGAACGAAGAACTGCCGACCACGCCCGGGGGTACGGGCGGTACCGGGGGCACCGGAGGTTCGGGCGGGTCCGGCAACACCAATCCGGCCAACAGCTACCATCCCCTGACGGCCGGTTCCACCTGGACGTACAAAGACTCTACTACAGGCACCCTCAATACGATTGTTTCTACCGGCAAAACCAAGGTCATTGACGGACGCACCTACACCATCGTTACCGATCCGCAGGTTTCGGACTCGGCCTATATGAGCAACACAGGTGCCAATTATTACCTGCTGGGCGAAGGCACCACGCCCAACCTCGGCGCTTCCTTTAAAATAGTGTTTCATTACCTGAACGATACGGCGGCCGTGGGCACCACCTGGCGGTACAATGCCGGGCACGGCAACGGGGTCACGGCCTATATCACGCCTACCGTGATGGCCCGCAACCTGACGCTGAACATTGAAGGCCGTACCTATACCAATGTGGTCCATACGCGCCTGAAATGGGAATACGAATTCGGGGGCATGACCCTTGAAATGGCCAATTACGATTATTTCACCGCCAAAGGTGTCGGCATTGTCCGCGTCCGCTCCTTCCTCGATGCAATGGGCACGAAGCTGGAAACCTGCTCGAACCTGGTAGATCATACGATCAAGTGAGTTTAGGGTTTGTAGTTTGTGGTTTGTAGTTTGTGGTTTGTAGTTAAAAGTGGAGACGGATCAATAACATGGAACCTCCTATTGCAGGCAGCCTCTCTTAACCACAAACCACCAACCACAAACCAAAAACCCTCATGCACACGCTCATCGAAAACAACTTCGACCTGCATGCCCGCTACATCCCGGGCCGCACGCCGGGCATGCAGGTGAGGGAAAACGAGTGGCTGTCCTATACCGACAGCGGGCTTTCCTGCGACACGTTCAACATCATCCATATCCGGACGGGTGCCGGCCTGCCGGCCTCCGTGCTGGAAGAAGCCGTTCACTACTACCGGCAACGGGCAGCCGCTTTCACCCTCTGGGTGAGCTCCGCACAGCTCAACCCCTCCCTGGAGGCCCTCCTGATGGAGTCCGGCCTGCAGCGGGCCAATACCGAGCCGGGCATGGTCCTGAACCTCGCCTCCCTCTCACTTCAGGAAGAAACGCATCCGCACGACCTGCGCCTGGCCCGTACGCCGCAGGAAATAAGCGACTTCGCCGAAGTGGTCGCCGCCAACTGGAACCCGCCCGACCTGAATGTCCGGGCCTATTACGAACAAACCACTCCTTCCTTTTTACGCAACGAGCACGGCATCCGGCTGGCCCTTTGCTACCTCGACGCAAAACCCGTATCAGTGATCGAGCTATTTCCCAGCGACAACGAAACGGTAGGCCTCTACAGCCTGGCCACGCTGGAAAGCTGCCGGGGAAAAGGCATCGGTTCCGCCCTCCTGCGCTTTGCCCTGCGTATCGCTCAGACGGAGGGCTACCGCACCGCCCTCCTCCAGGCTTCAGAAGACGGCATCGGCCTCTACCGGCGGCTGGGGTTTGCGGAGCAGTGTGTGTATTATGAGTACCAGTAGGCGAGTGGGGATTTGGAATTTGGAATTGGTTGATCGGTTGAATAGTTGACTCAGTGGATAAGGCTCCTTAGCTCCTTTTCTCCCTGGCTCGGGGCGAAACCCGGTTTGCAGGGTCTTCCATCTCCCATGTTTGAACCCTGTTATGTAAAAACAAAACCAAAGCTTCAACGGCAAACTTTCAAACCGCAAACGAGCCAACCGGAACCCCCTCAACCTTAAACTTTGAACCATAAACTCATAAACAAGTGAACTCGTGACCTATTAAAACTTCTGAAACTCATCCCAGCCATGCCGCATACAACCACACCGCCGTAGCGGCAAACAGCAGCGAGTCGAAGCGGTCGAGGAAGCCGCCGTGGCCGGGCATGAAGGTGCCGGAGTCCTTAACGCCGGCCATGCGTTTGAGCTTGCTTTCGAACAGGTCGCCGTAGGTGCCCGCTACCGCGGCGATGGCGGCCATGATCACTGCATGCACCGTTCCGATATAGCCGGTGAAGTAGGCGATAGCCCCGATGGCGGCTACGGCCAGCAGGGCACCGCCGATCGTGCCTTCCCAGGTCTTTTTCGGGGAAATGGGCGAGAGGGGTGTTTTACCGATAAAAGAGCCAACGATATAAGCCATCGTATCATTTACCCAGATGGAAAAGATGATCAGCAGGGGAACCACGCGGTTCAGCAGGTGGTCTTCCTCGGTCCAGCGGTTGCGCAGGTCGATCAGCAGGGCCAGGCTGAGCGAAATATAGAACAGGCCCCAGACCGAATAACC
>DATAGL010001091.1:0-10369 GCA_036263755.1 Chitinophagaceae bacterium
TGAAAAAGGAAGCGCGGATCAGGGGGATCTTCGAACGGGCCAGCTTCAGGTCGAGCCCCGCTTCCAGAACGATCATGATGAGGCCCACTACCCCCAGGCCCTCCACCAAGTATACGGGCAACGGCAGCGTGATTTGGTTCGCATCGGCCAGGGCCCGGAACCCCATGCCGGCAAACAGCAGGAGCAGCACCGAGGGCACCTTTATATACCGGCTGATGACGGAAAACAGGTACGACAAAACGATCAGGCTGCACAGGACGATGAGCAGCATCTCGGTGTTGACTACATGCATGGACGTGAAGATAAAACGTTCCCGGGGATGAAGGGTGTTGAGGCTGGTTGTGGGATTATGGAATTGGGGGGTTGGGAATTGGGAATTAGTTGAATGGGTTGATTAAGTTCATAAGGCTCCTTAGCTCCTTTTCTCCTTAGCTATGCGCGAAACCAAACTGCAGACTTTTCCCACTTTTCTTCGACCTTTCTTCGGATATATTCCGTTTGTACTCCGTATATACTCCGTCCTTTTCGGAAAAGGACGGAGTATATACGGAGTATATGCGGGGTACAGGCGAATCATTCCCGGAGAATGTACCCTCCCGGAAGGAAGAGGTTGCGAAGGGAAAAGGGTTTCGCGCCGAGCTAAGGAGAAAAGGAGGAAGAGGAGCTTTATGAACTTAATCAACCCATTCAACTCAGTCAACTGGTCAACCATTCAACTTAATAAACGAACAGAGGGCAATAGATGTCCTCAGAACCACGATCCGCCCAGATACACTCGTTCCAATAAGTTTTCCCCGAACCGGTAAGGGAGGTAGGCTAGGGAGGGCACCGGGCGGGTAATGAGGAGGTGGGCCCGCTTGCCGCGGCTGATGGAGCCTAGTTCAACGCCCAGCTCCAGGGCGTGGGCGCCGTTCAAGGTGGCTGCATTCACGGCCTCTTCGGGAAGCATGCGGAGCTGGATGCAGGCCAGCGCCACCACGAAGTTCATGTTCCCGGATGGGGAAGAACCCGGGTTATAATCGGAGGCCAGGGCGAGGGCACAGCCGGCCTCCAGCAGGGCACGGGCCGGCTGGTAGGGCATGCGCAGGAAAAAAGCGGCAGTGGGCAGCAGGGTACCGATCGTACCGGATCGGGCCAACGCCCGGATCGCCGCAATGTCCATACTTTCCAGGTGGTCTACCGACAGGGCGCCGGCTGCAATGCCTGCCTCCACCCCGCCGGAAACATGAAGCTGGTTGGCATGGATCTTTGGCCGGAGCCCGGCTTCCCGGCCGGCCAGGCAGATCCGGATCGTTTCTTCCGGCGTAAAGAATCCCTGCTCACAAAAAACGTCGATGTTGTCGGCAAGGCCTTCCTGTATCACCTGTGGAAGCAGCTCCTCCAGCAGGAGCCGGAGGTAACCTTCCCGGTTTTCTTTATAGGCCGGAGGTAATGTATGGGCTCCAAGGAAGGTGGCTTTTACCGGGATGGGCGCTTTTTCTTTTAAGCGCCGGATCACCCGGAGCATCTTCAGCTCCCCTTCCACCGTCAAGCCGTAACCGCTTTTGATTTCAATGGCGCCCGTGCCCAGGCGCATCACCTCGTGCAGCCGCTGCCAGGCTTCTTCGAACAGTTCGTCTTCCGTAGCCGCGGCAATACGGCCCGAGGTATTGAGAATGCCGCCTCCGCGGGCGGCGATTTCCGCGTAGCTGCGGCCGCGGATCTTGTCCACGAACTCTCCTTCCCGGCTGCCCGCAAACACCAGGTGGGTATGGCTGTCGCACCAGGCGGGCAGCACCAGGCGGCCCGTAAGGTCAAGCACTTCCGCAAAATCACCGGAGAGCTTTTCCGCCTCCTTCATCGGGCCGTAGTCCTGAATCCGCCCATCCTCCACCACCAGGTACGCATCGTTGAGGCAGGGCAGTTCCGCCAGGGCGGCACCCCGCAGCACGGGTGAGGCCGCGCGTACATTGACCAGGGACTTGATATGGAGGAACAGGATCCTGATAACGGAGTGTATTCGTATGGAAAGATAGGAAACGAACGAAAACGGGAAGCCTCCTTTCGGTCAGCTTCCCGTTGCGGCCTTTTACGTTTGACCTTTTATTCAGGAACTATAAAAACTCGGCCTCGTCGCGTTTCTTGGCGATCCGGAAGGCCGCATTGATCAGGCCCACATGGCTGTAGGTCTGCGGAATGTTACCCCACTGGGAACCATCGGGAGCCACATCCTCGCTGAAGATGCCCAGGTGGTTGCTGAAGCCCTGTACCTTATCCAGGATGGCCAGCGCATCATCCACGCGGCCCACGCAGGCCAGGGCGTCGATATACCAGAAGGCGCAGACAAGGAAGGTCGTTTCCGGCACCCCGAAGTCATCGTAATGCTTGTAGCGGTAAAACAGCCCGTGCTCCGCCAGCAGCTCCTTTTCCAGGGCGGCAATATGGCTTTTGGCGCGGGGGTCGTCGTGCGGCAGGTAGTTCATGGTGATGAACTTCAGCGTACTGGCATCCAGGTTCGAAGTACCGATCGCCTGGGTATAGCAGCCCCGCTGCGGGTCCCAGCAACGCTCGAGGTTCTGGGAAGCTTCCACGATCAGGGCCTGGGCTTTTTTCATGATGGCTTCGTCCTTGAACTCCCGCGCAATCTTGTAAGCCGCCTTCGCGCCGGCCCAATGGAACAGCATGGTGTAACCGAAGATGTATTTGCTGTTGCGGAATTCCCAAAGACCGGCGTCCTCGGCATGCATTGTTTGTTCGATGCGGTCGAGCAGCCACGGAATGATCTTGTTATAGCTGTTCTTTTTGGCAAAGGTGAGGCGCTTATCGATGTACAGGGGCAGCAGGCTGACCAGCACCTGCCCGTACACATCGTTCTGGATCTGGATATAGGCCTTGTTGCCGATACGCACGGGCTTATTGCCCATATAGCCGGCCAGGTCCAGTTCGATCTCGTGCAGCTCCTTTTCGCCCGTGATGGAATACAGGGGCTGCAGGGTATCGGAGCTGTTGCGGATCACGTTCTGGATAAAGTCGAAATATTTTTCCAGCTCCTCAAAGTGCCCGATCTGGTTGAAGGCCCGCAGGGTGTAATACGCATCGCGGAACCAGCAAAAGCGGTAATCCCAGGTGCGGTTGCTGTTGTGATGCTCTGGCAGGCTGGTAGTGCCGGAAGCGATGATGCCCCCGGTATCCTCGTACTGGTGCAGCTTCAGGATCAGCGCCGAACGGATGATCTGCTCCTGGTAGATGTTGGGAATATAGCAGCCCTTTACCCAGTTCTGCCAGTAACGGATGGTTTGATGGAGAAAATCCTCGGCCGTTTCCCGCAAGGGCGCTTCCAGCGGCTCCCCGTAGGTCAGAACAAGGTAGCGGTTCTGGTCGAGCACGAAGGCCTGACCCTGCAGGATATAATTCAGGGAAATATCCGTGGTCACCCTTACCTGCTTCTCCAGTCCCAGGTAGCGGATGTGGTTGGAGCCGGTGACCGTTTCCGGAACGATCTTGCCGTAATTGCCCCTGGGCTCGCAGACCACCCGGATGGAGGGGTCGCCGCTCAGCAGTTCAATTTTGCGCACCAGCATCAGGGGCTTGAACTGGCGGTCGTGCACGTTCATGCGGGGGGCCGCATCGTACACCCGGAAACGGCCTTCGCTGCTGGAGAATTCGGTACAGAGCACATTGGTATTGGGAACATAAAACTGCTTGCTCTCGTAGTGCTCCGTGGCCGGACGGATGTAAAAGTGGCCACCTTTTTCTTCGTCGAGCAGCGAACCGAAAATAAAGCTGCTGTCGAAGCGGGGCATGCACATCCATTTGATATCCGCCTTGCTGTCGATATAAGCGAGGTACGAGCAGTTGCCGATAATGCCGAGATCATACTTGTGTATAGCCATACTGTTCTTTTCTTGTTGCGGAGATCAGGCGGCGCAGCAGCGGCAATACCTCGGTCTGCCGCAGCAGGGTGTATTGAGCCGCCGTATTGCCTCTGCCTACCTTTATGGTAAATCCTTTATCGCGCAGGGCGCGGAACATATCTTCATCCGTGGTGTCGTCGCCCAGGCTCAGCACAAAATCCGGCTGGAACTGGTGCAGCATCAGGGTGGAGGTAGCGCCTTTGTCCACGCCCACCAGGCGTACCTCCAGCACTTTGTTGCCGTCCACCACCTGAAGGGGCGTATTGTTGGTCAGCTGAACCAGCGTATTGCGCAGCTCCCGCGACCGGCTGAAGCCGAGGTCGGGATGGGTATTGCGGTAATGCCAGGCCAGCGAATTCTTTTTTTCCTCGATAAACGAACCGGCACATCGGGTGGTAAAGCCTTCCAGCACGGGGCGGATCTCTTCTTTCCAGGCGGCCGAATGGGTGGTTTGCAGCTGCCAGCCATTGCCTTTGTACCGGATCGCAGCCCCGTGTTCCGCCACCAGGTTCAGCGGCAGGTGGCCCAGCCATTTCTCCAGGGTATCGGCATCGCGTCCGCTGATGATGATCACCTCGTTTCCTTCGTCGCGGGTAAGTTCTTCCAGCAGCTGCAGCACTTCCCGCCCGGGTATTGCCTGTGCCGGAACTTTATGGTAAGGGGAAAGCGTGCCGTCGTAGTCCAGCAGGATGCAGCGCCGCCGGCTCTGTACATACCGGTGCGTGAGCTCGTCCATTAACTTGCTGTCCAGTATTCTTGATTCCAAATGCACCTGTTCTTCTTTTATGTTCTTCAGCTGTTCCAGAAAATCATTTGTCCATTTTTCCACGTCGTAATCCCGCAGGCGCCGCTGCATATAAGCCAGGCGGGTTCGCTGCTCCGAAAGCGACATGTCCAGCGCCGTCTGAATGGCGTTGGACACTTCGCGCACATCCGTCGGATTCACGAGAATAGCTTCGCTGAGCTCCTGCGCTGCGCCGGTGAGCTCGCTGAGGACCAGCACGCCTTTGTCCATGCAGCTGGCGATGTACTCCTTGGCCACTAAATTCATACCATCGCGCAGTGGGGTGATCAGGGCCACATCGGCCACCTGATACAGGGCGCAAAGTTCCTCAAAGGAAAGATGGTTGTAGCGGTAGATCAGGGGCTGCCAGTGAAGGGTGGAATACTTCCCGTTGATGGTGCTTACTTTTTCCTCGATCCCGCGCTTCCGGTCGCTGTATGTGGGAATAACATCCCTGGAGGGAATGACGTTCAGGATAAACACGACCTTTTCCAGCCACTCCGGGTGCTGCTGCAGGAAATGCTCAAAGGCATCCAGGCGGTAATTCAATCCTTTTGTATAATCGAGCCGGTCTACCGAAAAAATGATTTTCTGGGAGATAAATTTTTCCTCCAGGCTGGTACAGATCCCCACCACGGTTTCATCCACGCAGGCTTCGCGGAACCGGTGGTAATCGATCCCGATAGGAAACACATCCACCCGAAGGGTCCGGTTATCAAAGTAAATATTGTTGAACTGGTTTTCCACCTGCAAAATCATCCGGGCCGACTGTACGAAATGCTGCACGTAATCCTGTGTATGAAAGCCGATCAGGTCGGCGCCCATCAGGCCGCGGAGCAGCTCGCGCTTCCAAACGGTCGGCATCAGCCGGAACACTTCGTAGGAAGGAAAAGGTATATGCAGAAAGAAACCAATGGCCGCATCGGGTATGCGTTGCCGTAGCATCCAGGGCAGCAGCATCAGCTGGTAATCGTGCACCCAGATGACATCGCCGGGCTGGTAAACTGCTGCAATGCGTTCAGCAAACAGGTTATTTACCTGCCGGTACGCTTCAAAGCAGGCGTCCCTGTATTCCACCAGCGAGGGGAAATAGTGGAAAAGCGGCCACAGTGTTGAATTGGAAAACCCGTTGTAATAATCATTGTACAGCTCCCGGGCGGGGAATACCGGCTCGAGGCCGAAGTCTTCCGGGATCGTGCCCATATCGCGCACGATGTTCCAGTCCTCTTCCGAGCTGTCCATGCTGCCGATCCAGATCCTGCCGCTATAACGATCCGCATCCCGGCACCGTTCAAAGTAACTTTTGATGGCGGAAACGAGCCCGCCCGAACTCTGGCGCACGACAAGATCCTCCTCCACCTTATCAATAGAGAACGGCAAGCGGTTGGAAATTATCAGAAGTCGCCCCATATCGGGGGAATTGTCCAAAAATTGGACCAGCGGAAGAGGAGGAGGTTTATGGGTTTGGGGTTTATAGTTTGGAGTTTGGCGTTAGGGGTGTATATCAGGTTGCGAAGTGTGTATGTGATTGTTACAGGGTTTCGCGCAGAGCTAAGGAGGAAAGGAGGACAGGGAGAAAAAACTCATTGGCTCCTTTTCTCCTTTGCTCTGCGCGAAATAAAATCTCGTAATCCAACGCCCAACCCCAAACTCCAACCAATCATCCTGCTATCCGTTCCGCCAAATCCAGCCCATGCCGGCGGGCCGTTTCCTGTGCCGCTTCGTATCCCGCATCGGCATGCCGGATCACGCCCATACCCGGGTCGTTGTGCAGTACGCGCTCCAGCCGGGCAGCGGCTTCCGGGGTGCCGTCGGCAACAATGACCATACCGGCATGAATACTATACCCCATACCCACGCCTCCACCGTGGTGCAGGCTGACCCAGGATGCGCCTCCGGCGGTATTGACCAGGGCATTCAGGACCGGCCAGTCGGCTACCGCATCGCTGCCATCGAGCATGGCTTCCGTTTCCCGGTTCGGGGAGGCCACCGACCCGGTATCCAGGTGGTCACGCCCGATCACTAGCGGTACTTTCACCTTCCCGGTGCGCACCAGTTCATTGAAAGCCAGGCCGGCCAGCCGGCGCTCGCCCTGTCCCAGCCAACAGATCCGTGCCGGCAGCCCCTGAAAGGCGATCCGCTCTTTGGCCAGCCGGAGCCAGCGTTGCAGGGTGCGGTTCTCCGGGAAGAGCCCTGCTATGACTTCATCCGTAACCGCAATATCAGCAGGGTCGCCGGAGAGGGCTGCCCAGCGAAAAGGCCCTTTGCCCTCGCAAAACAGCGGCCGGATATAAGCCGGGACAAAGCCGGGAAAATCGAAAGCGTTCTTCAGTCCTTTTTCGGCTGCCCTTGCCCGTAAGTTGTTGCCGTAATCGAAGGTTACCGCTCCCCTGCGCTGCAGTTCCAGCATCAGCTCCACATGGCGGTACATCGAATCATATGCCCTTTCCAGGTAGGCTCCTTTATTTTCGGTACGCAGCACCCGGGCTTCCCCGAGAGAAAGGTCATGGGGCCAGTAACCGATCAGGGGATCATGTGCGGAGGTCTGGTCGGTCAGGATATCCGGTACAACCCCACGTTCCACCAGCCGGCCAAGCAGGTGTACGGCATTGGCCACCACCCCTATGGACAGGGCCTCTCCTTTTGCGCGGGCTTCGAGGGCCCGGTCGATGGCAGCATCCAGGTCATCGAAAAGCAGGTCGCAATACCGGGTTTCGAGCCGCTTTTCGATGCGCCAGCGCTCCACCTCCGCTGCCAGGCAAACGCCCTCGTTCATTGTAATGGCCAGCGGCTGGGCACCGCCCATGCCGCCCAGCCCGGCGGTAACGGAAAGGGTATGCTGAAGGCTGCCGCCGAAATGCTTACCGGCAATGGCGGCAAAGGTTTCGTACGTGCCCTGCACGATGCCCTGCGACCCGATGTAGATCCAGGATCCGGCCGTCATTTGCCCGTACATCATCAGCCCTTTCCGCTCCAGTTCATCGAAGTGTTCCCAGCTGGCCCAGTTCGGCACCAGCTGGCTGTTGGAAAGCAGGACCCTCGGCGCGTCCGGGTGGGTTTTAAGGATCCCCACCGGCTTGCCGCTCTGGATCAGCAGGGATTCGTCATTTTCCAGGACCCGGAGGGCGGCAATGATCCGGTCCAGCGCCTCAAAGTTACGTGCTGCCTTCCCCCTGCCCCCGTAAACAATGAGGTCATCGGGCCGTTCGGCCACAGCAGGATCAATATTGTTCAGCAGCATCCGGAGGGCCGCTTCCTGGATCCATCCCTTGCAGGAGAGGCCGGACCCGGTGGGTGTTTTGTATCTCACCGCATCATAGCGGCGGTCGGTAGAAAGCATGACAATCGTTTGAATAAAAATACAGGAATGTTTGGGTTTGATGTTTGGGGTTTGGGGTTTGATGTGAAGCAGCGGGGTGCAGAGCTAAGTAGAAAAGAAGTCAAAGTATGGCTTTGAATTTGGAACCTGCTTATAGGGTTGAATCTGCTGATCGAAGCGTATGGCCGGGGCGGCTGCAAGCTGCGGACACATCCGGAGGGAGCCGGATATTATTGTTAATCAAAGTTAATAAAGCCAGCCGGGGGCCGTGCCGTGCCGGTATTCTCTGTAAATTGTAGCCCTGTTTTTATATCTAACACGATTAACCAATTACACACGAAAACATGTACATGAGATTTCGCCGCCTTTCCCTGGCAGCGGGCCTGGCCGTATTGACCCTTCCGGCACTGGCCCAGCGGCCTTCCGGAACGCCCTCCGCTACCCCGGCCGTTCCCGGCACCGGCACCCCTACCGCTGCACAGGGCCGCACTTCCGGACTTCGCCCTTTTTCCGAGATCATTCCTGCACGGGCCCGGACCTCGAAAGGTCTGTTCACCGTTCATGGTGTGGATGATAAATTGTTTTTTGAGATCCCCGATTCACTGCTCCAGCGGGAAATCCTGATCGTGAACCGTATTGCCCGCTCCGGCGCCGGAGCGCGTAACGGGTTCCTGGGCTATGCCGGCGACCCTATCGGCGACAATGTAATTTCCTTTGAGAGGGGCCCCAACAACAAGATCTTCCTGCGGAGCATTTCTTACCAGGAAATGGCCCGCGATACGGCCGGCTTGTACCAGTCGGTCCGCAACTCCAACATCCAGCCCATTGTAGCGGCGTTCGACATCCGTTCGGTTCACCGGGATTCGGCCTCCGGTACCAGCGGATCGGTGATTGAAGTAACCGACTACCTGATGGGTGATAACGACCTCCTGTTCTTTTCGGCCCGCACGAAGCGCGCCCTGGGCATCGGGCAGTACCAGCGAGAATATTCCTACATCGATACCGTACGCGCCTTCCCGTCCAATGTGCAGATCCGGACGGTCAAAACATACCTGCGTACGCCCCAGCCGGCGCCCGGCCAGTCTCCCATCATCTCGTTCGGCGGCGCAGCAGCCTCGCCCACGACGTTTGAACTCAGCTCTTCCATGATCCTGTTGCCGGCCCGGCCGATGCAGGCCCGGTATTTCGACCCGCGTGTTGGCTATTTTTCCACCGGCTATACGGATTTCGATCTGAACCCGCAGGGCGTGGAGCGCGTGCGCATGGTCACCCGGTGGCGCCTGGAACCGAAGGAAGGCGAAGAAGCGAAGTACCTGCGCGGCGAGCTTGTGGAGCCTAAAAAGCCCATCGTTTTTTATATCGATCCGGCTACACCCCGGAAATGGGTTCCTTACCTCATCAAGGGCGTGAACGACTGGCAGGTGGCCTTTGAAAAAGCGGGCTTCAAAAATGCGATCTATGCACTCGAGGCACCGACCAATGACCCGGAATGGAGCATCGACAATGCGAAGTACTCGGCCATCGTGTACAAGCCTTCCGACATACCCAATGCCAGCGGCCCGCACATCCATGATCCCCGCACCGGCGAGATCCTTGAATCGCACATCAACTGGTACCACAACGTAATGAACCTGCTGCGCAACTGGTACTTTGTGCAAACGGCCGCCGTGGACCCGAGGGCCCGCACCACCCGTTTTGAAGATTCACTGATGGGTGAGCTCATCCGCTTTGTGTCTTCCCATGAGGTCGGGCACACGCTCGGGCTGCGGCATAATTTCGGTTCTTCTTCCACTGTACCGGTGGAACAGCTGCGCAATAAAGCCTGGCTGGAGGCCAACGGCCATACCCCGTCCATCATGGACTATGCCCGTTTCAATTACGTGGCCCAGCCCGAAGACAATATCACTTCCAAAGGACTTTTCCCGCGCATCGGCGATTATGACCTCTGGGCCATTGAATGGGGCTACCGCTGGTTCCCGGAAGCAAAGTCGCCGGAAGCCGAAGTGCCCATTCTGAACAAGCTGACCATTGAAAAGCTGAAGAACAAACGCAACTGGTTCATCACCGAGTCGGATCCAGATGACCCCAGGGCCCAGAATGAAGACCTGGGCGACAATGCGGTGAAAGCCGGCACCTACGGGATCCTCAACCTGAAGCGCATCGTGACCCGCCTGCCGGAATGGACCCGGGTGCCCAACAAGAGCTATGAAAGCCTGGAAGAGCTGTACACGAACCTGGTCACGCAGTTCGGCCGGTATATGGGCCATGTGTCGAAGAATATCGGCGGCGTGATGACCACCCCGAAAACGGTGGAACAGGCCGGTGTGGTGGTGGAATTCACCCCGCGGGCACGGCAGAAAGAAGCCATGGCCT
>DATAGL010001092.1:0-4778 GCA_036263755.1 Chitinophagaceae bacterium
ATCGTACCAGCCACGGTTATAATAGTCCACCAGTCCGGCTGCCGTCGTGGTCCAGGCCATCTGCGGCAGCGACTCCAGCATCCGGCGGAGCTTCTGCTCCTGCTGCCGCTGCGCGGTGACGTCCTGCACCGTTCCGCTGAACCGGGCTGCCTGTTGCCGGCTGTCGAAATAGGTTTTGCCTTTGGCCCGGATGACCCGCTCTTTATGGTCGCGGTGACTGATCACCGTGTATTCGATGTCGTAATCACCGCCCGAGTCGTATTGCAGCACCCGGCCGATCTCGCGGACCACGCGGTCACGGTCTTTTTCATGAATGGCACTGAGGGCTACCTGCAGGTCCACCTCGTCATCTGCCGGCAGGCCGAAGAGCTCTTTGGTGCGATCGCTGCAGCGCAGGATCATGGTGCCCGGGTCTACGTGCCAGTATCCCATTTCGGCTGCTTCCAGCGCATTGCGCATCTCGTCTTCGCTGATGACCAGTTCTTCCCGGGTTGCCAGCTCGGGCCGCATATCGCGCATCACCGCCCCGATGGCAATGGGCTGCCCCGTGGCCGGATCGTCGATGCGTATGGTATTGTTGAATACGGGGAACACTTCTCCCGTTTTCAGGTGCCGGACATTCATGCGCCCCGACCAGCGGCCCTGCGTCATTACTGCGGGTAGTACGTTGGCCTGCACAAAGGCAATGTCTTCAGGCAGGTGCAGATCGGAAATGGGAGTAGTCAGTACCTGCGCTTCATTATCGAAACCCAGCATCTGCATACCGGCCTTGTTGATGTAGGAGTTCCGCCCATCCAGCTCCAGGACCGACAAGAGCTCAATGCTGTTCTCCACGAGGGCCAGCAGCTTTTGCCGGCTTTCGCGTACTGCGGCCTGACGCAGGGCGGTCTGACGCTGTTCCAGTTCATGCATGGCCTGGGCGGCGAAGCGCTGTAATAATTCCCGGTCTTCTTCCTCAAGGACCCGCGGCTGTACATCGGCCAGGGAGACCGTGCCGACCGGGTATCCGTCAGGGGTGACCAGGGGCGCCCCGGCATAAAAGCAGAAAGCATCCGGTGCACCGGCGGCCGGTCCGCCCGGTTCCTGCCGGAGGTCGGAATAAACGGAAGGCTGCGCATTCTGCAAGGTGAGCATACACAGGTTTTCCAGCCGGCTGCGCTCTCCATCGGGCATTACACCGGTGCCCGCAGGGATCTGCACCCCTTCCCGCCCGGCAAGGGAAATAAAGGCTACAGGTACCCTGAAGGCACGGGCCATGATGGCCGTCAGGTTGTCGAAGACTTCGTCAGGTCCTGAGGAAGAGGATGCGTAACGGGCTGCTGCGAGCAGTCGCTGCTCTTCATCGCCGGGAATAAACAAGGAGGGTATTGTTTGGGGAAACACGGATAAATGTACAAACAATCGGGAGTTTGGGGTTTGGAGTTTGGAGTTGGTGGTTTAGCGTTTGGCATTTGGGTGGAGTTGTTGGGCACTGCATGAAGCGTTAAGGAAATAGAAGGCCTGGATAAAAGACCCTGTTTTATCCGGACCCGGGTACACTACCGTACATCAGGAAAAATGCAAGGCCGCATGATAAACGGAAAGCATTTGCCAAACTCCTGCCCCTTGAATATTGAACATTGAATATCGAATATTTCGCCTTTTAGGCAGGGCCACCAGCGGTTGCGCCAGTTCCATTCCTACTCTTTCTTTTTCGTTGGCTCTATACGGTAATCGGCATCGGTCAGCCCGGAAACGCCGCGGCCTTTTTTCTTCGGAACGGTATCGGTACGGGGTGGCGGGGCGCTGACGAGTACCGGCGCGGCAGACTGACGGGCTGAATCAGGACCGGGTAAGGGGGTCTGCACCGGCGGCGCTGCCGTGAGCGCCGGCTGCTGTTCGGCCGAGTCCACACGCACGGAAGCCGGCGCCCCCGTTACGGGGTCCACCGGTGCGGCAATGGAAGGCGTACCGCCGGCAGTGTTGTCGGCGGGCAGCGGGGTCGTGCCCGGCGGGCTGGAAGCAGCCGGAGCGGGTTGGGGAGCGGATTGCTGCGGAAGGGCTTCTGCCGGTGCGGGGTTGGAAGCGGGTTCGTTGGGTTTCAGTAAAAAGTAAGACAAAAAGGCAAGGAGCACGGCCGAGAGTCCCCAGCCCATGATCCCGGGGCCGGGAGGGGCCGACGGCGGCTCGGGACCTTCGCCCCCGTCGTCGGTGGGCAGGTCGATGTCGAGCTGCGCCTCGATGCGGGCCCAGATGGCATCCGCCATATCGGGCACCGGGAGGCTGTCCAGCTTGCCGGCCATTAAGTGTTCGTATGCCAGTCGGTCGTTCATGAAGTAATACGGTGTTGCAATTGTTGCTGCAGGGTTTTCCGGGCTTCGCTGAGGTGCCATTTGGAGGTACCTTCTGAAATGTGCAGGCGTTCGGCTATCTCCCGGTGGTTATAGCCTTCCACCGCATACAGCACAAAGACGGCGTGCGTGGCGGGGGGCAGCTTGCGGATGAGTTCCATGATCTCCTCGGCGCCCATCTCTTCCAGCACCGTATTTTTTATTTCCGGCTCGGGTACGGTCTCGATCTCCACGTTTTCGCTGAACCGCCCGCGGCTTTTGATGTGCGTCAGGCCTTCGTTGACCACGATACGTTTGATCCAGGCATGCAGCGAGCCTTTTTCCCCATCGAAGGTGTGGATGCTTTTGAAAACCTTGACAAAGGCGTGGCTGAGGATGTCGGCCGCATCGTGCTCGTCGCGGGAATACCGCAGGGCAATGGTCATGGCAAAGCCGTAGAAGTGCCGGTACAGGCCTTCCTGTGCCTTGCGCCGGTTGGCGCGGCATCCTTCGAGCAGCTCCTGTATGGTTTCTTCTGCGGCGACCACAGCGTTTATTCGAACTGATCTTTTTCTTTTTCCACGTCCTGCATTTTCTTCAGCAGGATGGCCGAAGCAACGGAGGAAAGCACGAGCTTGTCGGCGGGCTCCAGCTCGTTGTACAGCCAGATGTTGTTGTCCAGCAGGTCGATGATGGCCACTACCCCGCCGTCCCACTGCAACTCGTAGCCGGAGAGCATCTTGCCGCCGAATACCTTTGTTTGCTTTCCGCCTTTCGTGGTTACGTTCTCCAGGCGCAGCGGACGGATGGCGATGGTTTCCTTTCCGTTGGTGGCATAGCCTTCCTCCTCCACGTAAGGACGGTCGAACAGGCGGCGGGCCGTATCCTTCGCGGCGTCGTAGCGGTTGATGAGCACCAGCGACCAGGGCGTATCATTCTTTGCCGACAGGGGCACGATAGCCGCGCTGAAGGCATATTCGTAGCGGTTGGTCTTTGAAGCGCCGTTGAGGAAAGGATTGTTGCTTTTATACACGAGGCTTTTTTCGGAGAACTGCTCGGTGGCCCAGATCTCGGCCATGTTGCTGCCGTCTTCCAGCACATAGCGGAAGCGGCTCCGGTTGTTCAGGCTTTTTTTCTCGGTATGGATGTCGGCAAATACACGGGCCAGGGCCTCCTCGGGCTGCTGGTTGAATTTCGTGTACTGGAGCGAGGAAGTAAAATCCCAGCCTCTTTTGATGGCGGAGGTCTGGTACGGACCAAAGCTCAGGTGCTGGTTGATCTTCCAGCCGTTTACGCCTTTGACGTGGTGTTTGGTGGCCTGGCTGCTGAAGGCGGAAGGCACGGTGACTTTGGCGGCCGTACAGGAGGCCAGCAGGAGCAGAAGAGGTATCGAGCGGAATAACATAGTCAGTGTTTTAAGTTTGATGTTGACCGGCCGTTGGTGGTTTGTTGTTTGTGGTTTGTGGTTGGCTGAAAGCGGATGCTTTCAACATAACCGGAGCTTTTCGCTGCCTGTTTTTTTCTGCGCTTAGGGTTGCAATCTTAACCGCCGAATGAACGCAGGCCGTACCGCAGGGACCCTATTCCGTTTTACCCGGCCGGCCTGGCGAAAAGCTCCCGTTCAACCACAAACCGCAAACTACAAACGGAAAACGAACCGTCCAATCAAAAGGGTTGATGAAGAAGGGTTTTTCACAGGATACGGGGCTTAGTACGTGTAAACGGTTTTGGTCGTGTACAGGCGTTCGGTGGAGAAATAATGCTTATAGTCCCGCACCAGTTCCTTCGGGTATCCGTCGTTATCATAGGTATACTTGAAGCTGTAGGGCTCTTCGGCCGGGTAAGCGCCGTAGTAGGTCTTCTGCTGCGCCTTCAGGTTGTTCCGGGAAAAGCGGGAGAAGAACAGGTCGGGCCATCCCATGTGAGCATAAGGATTGATCTCGGTATCATACTCATACTGGCCGGTTGCCGTGTTGTCGTTGGAAGAAACGGAAGAACCGCTGGTCACGTTGCCGTTGCCGAAGGCCAGGTAATAATTTGTGGTCACGGTCGTATTGCTGTAGGTGTACTGTACCTGGGCACCGGGGTTGATGCCGTAATGGTAGGTAACCTTTGCTTTCGTGGTCACACCGCCCTCGGTCTGCTCCATCGCCACAACCTTGCCCTGGTTGTCGTACTGGAAATTCGTGCTGCGCAGTATCCCGCCTTTTTGCGCATCGAAGCGGTTGATCTGGTACACGCGTCCGTCCCGGTATTCAAACTGGTCGGCCATCAGCAGCACCTGCTGGTGGCTGCGGTACCCGAAGTGTTCGATGCGGTCGATCCTGCCGGTGCCGTTGTAGATATAGTCGGTTTTCGAGTCGCCAACGTACTGTCCGTTCACCAGCTTGTAGGTCAGTTCCGATTTCAGCTTCTTCGCTTCTTTCCTGCCGCCCAGCACGTACAGGGTTCCGGCATCCATAGCGTTAC
>DATAGL010001093.1:0-4209 GCA_036263755.1 Chitinophagaceae bacterium
ATCGGGAGTTGGGAATTCGGAATTAGGAGTTGATCGGTTGAAGGGTTGATCAGTGGATCAGGGAGAACCTGGTATCGATGTACGATTTACGATGTACGGTGTACGATGTTCGAAGCTTTTCCTTTACGGAGTAATCTATTAAATCAGGCTGTTGCCATTGTAACAAACAGCCGGAGTGCTCCAGCCCCGTACATCGTACACCGTACATCGTACATCGTACATTCCTAAGCATAGATCCGCTCCACAGCGTCGCGGTATTTTTCCATGATGACTTTGCGCTTCAGCTTTAAGGTAGGGGTGAGTTCTCCGCCTTCCACCGACCATTCGGTGGTCAGGAGCTCGAACTTTTTGACCTGCTCCACGGGATTGAAATGCTTGTTCATGCCTTCCACCACTTCGCGCAGGTGTTCCAGCACCTTCGGATGGCGCACCAGGGTCTCGCGCGCCGTATCGGTGATACCGGCGCCTTTGGCCCATTCCTTCAGGGCCGCGAAGCCCGGCACGATCAGTGCCCCGGTGAATTTCTGGTCGGCCCCCACCACCATGATCTGCTCGATAAAGGGCGACTCCACCATCTTGTTCTCGATGGGCTGCGGGGCCACGTACTTGCCGCCGGAGGTTTTAAAGATCTCCTTCTTGCGGTCGGTGATCTTCAGGTATTTATTGTCCACCAGCATGCCGATATCGCCGGTATAGAGCCAGCCTTCCTTCACGGTGTCGGCCGTCAGGTCGGGCCGTTTGTAATAGCCCATCATCACGTTGGGGCCCTTGCACAAGATCTCGCCGTCTTCGGCAATCTTTACTTCCACCCCGTCGATCACCGTGCCTACGGTACCGAACTTCCGGTGGCCGGCATGGAGCTGGTTCACCGAGATCACCGGCGACGATTCGGTTTGCCCGTAGCCTTCGAGGATCGGGATCCCTGCGGCCGTGAACACCCGGATCATCTTCACCGGGCAGGCGGCCGCACCGGTTACGATGCACTTGATGGAATTGCCCAGGCCTTCCCGCCATTTGCTGAACACGAGCTTGTTGGCCAGGGCCAGCTGCATCCGGTAGCTCAGGCTTTTTTCCCCTTCGATATCATATTGCAGGCCCAGGTTCAGGGCCCAGAAAAAGAGCTTGCGCTTCACACCCGTCAGCCCTGCCGCCTTAGACATGATCTTTTCATACACTTTCTCCAGCAGCCGCGGAACGGTAGTGAACATTTCGGGCTTTACCTCTTTCAGGTTGTCGCCCAGGGCGTCGAGGCTTTCGGCATAATAGATCACGGATCCGGAAAACAGGAACACGTAGGTCACCATGCGTTCGAAAATATGGTTCAGCGGAAGGAAGGAGATCACGCGCGTACCGCGGGTGAGGGGGAAGTTCGGATAGGTGCTCAGCACATTGCTCAGCACGTTGTGGTGCGAAAGCATCACCCCTTTCGGCGTGCCGGTGGTGCCCGAGGTATAGATGATGGTCAGCAGGTCCTCGGTATTGATCTTTTCGGTAATGGTGCTCAGGTGCTCGAAATGTGTCTGCTGGCCCAGGGACAGCAGCTCTTTCCAGTGGCGGGGCCCGCTTACATGATCGAAACTGAACACTTCCTGCAGCGAAGGCACCTGCGCCCGCACGGTCTGTACCTTATGGTAGAGGTCCTCGTCGTTGACAAACACCAGCTTCACGCTGGCATCGTTGAGCACGAAGGAAAGGTCCTGCACGTGCACCGTGGGATAGACCGGCACCAGCACGGCCCCGATCTTTTGCACGGCGAGGTCCAGGAACACCCATTCCGGCCGGTTTTTGGAGAGGATGGCGATCTTGTCGCGTCCTTCCACCGACATATCGTTACACGAAATGCCCAGTGCCAGGAGGCCGGCGGCCATCTTGTTTACGATCTCGTTGACCTCCGTAGCCGTGTAGTGCCTCCAGGCACCGCTTTCCTTGGCGGCCAGCATGGGCAGTTGGGGGGCTTCTTTCAGCGCAATCTCCAGGCAATCGAAAAGCCGGCGGGGTTGGTTCATACGAGCGTTTTAGTAAGCAATCAGGAGAAAATTACAAAAATAACGGCGAAGCGCTGTGCCCGGCTGAACGGCTTTTTCTTAAAAGCGCCCGGGCTTCCCTAAAAATTAACAGGTCCCCCGATGGAGACCTGTAACAGGTGTAATGTTTTGTTTGGCGGTGATACTCAGTCTGTCTCACGATACACCCGGAGGCCTTGCTTCAGGATTGGATCATGGTCTTTCAATTCCGGACAAATAACCTTCGTCGTACGGTCTACCTGCAATTTTCTTAATATATTGATTTTCAGCAAATCAAAATTGATGAGCTAAGGGATAACACTTATATCCGACCTTCCGGCCAGAAGGTGGCTTCTGATCCGGGCGGAAGGGGCCTGCGGAAAAAAAAGAAGCTGCCGCTTATCCCCGAATCCGCCCCCGGTGCGGTTTCGGGCCGCCGCTTGTTAATTTTTCGGGCTCCGGTACAGTTAAGGCATTGTGTTTGTTTAAGGTTGGGCAGCAAATCTTTTTTGAACTTAGAAATCGTGATGTTATGAGTAGAGATGTGCGCGCACAAATCAGGAGCCTGCTGGCTGCTCACCCGGTAAATACGGCCAAGGCCGCTTCCGGACCCATCAATATGAAAGCGGTGCGGGAATCGATCAACCTGGAGCAGGAAGAGGCTAAACTGATGAGCAGCCTGATGCGGGCCCTGCGCGGCACGGAAGGTGCTGATCCGGCCAGCCGGAACCAGCGGCCCAACCCTGGCATTGATTTTTAAGCATTCCGGATACGTCTATTTTTTCTTATAAAGCAGAACGAAAGCCCGCTTCTTTCCAGGAGCAGGCTTTTTTTGTTTCGGGAAGGCACCGCAAACTGCACCCTTTGCCGGTGTTTCCCTCTTTCTTTCCTTTTCCGCGCGCCGGTGGCCCGGAACCGTTATGCTGCGCCGAGTTCTTCCTTTTTGATTACATTTGATTGAACAGAGAACCTTAACTATGTGCAACTGTCCATTTCTGTTGGCTTTAGCGGCACGTCAACCCAAGGACTGCATGGTATTTGTGGAGCCCACTGCTGGAGGATGGATGCCATGATGCTGACTGATTTTGAGCGGCTGCCGGAAACCGAGCAGCTGGATGTACTGTATGAAAAAGGGGTGTATATCGGCAAGCGGAAGTCGGGAAAACGGAATGTCCTGCTTTACCAGCTCGACAGCTACTATGTGGAAATTGTTTACCTCGTGCACCGCTGCCATGTGATCCAGGTCCGTTGCTCAGCTTCTACCGACCTGCTGGATCCTTACCTGGAACAGATAGAAATTGAAATAGTTGTATAAGGAGATTTACTCATAAGCCCGCTTCCCTTATTTTTGCTGCAGATAAGCCACCGGAATGACCAAATCGACTACACCCAAGAACATTGTGCTTTATGCCGACGATGATGAAGATGACCTGGAGCTGGTAAAGGACGCCTTTCAGCAATATACCCAGAATGTGGAAGTGGTGACCGTTACCGATGGCAGCCAGGCCCTTTCTTTCCTCGACCGCCTTTCCGAATTTGACCCCACCCCCTGCCTCATCATCCTCGATATCAATATGCCGGTGCTCAACGGTAAGGAAACACTGGTGCGCCTGCGTGAGCTGCCCCGTTACGAGTCGGTGCCCGTCGTGCTGTTTACCACCTCCGCCATGCCGGTGGACCGCACGTTTGCCGGCCGGTACAATGCCGGCTTTATCACCAAGCCCATCGGCATCCGCCAGATGGAGCGCATTGCCGATGAGTTCATCGACCATTGCGCGGAAGAGATCCGGCATAACATCCGGACCCGGAAAGACGAGTTGTAGCCAGCCCGGCCCGGAGCCATTAAAAATTTTCCTCCTGCTTCTGCCGCCTGCCCTTGCAACCCTCCGCGGTTTTCCTTACCTTAACTTTCATGACCCTCAACCAGTTTGCGCGGCTTTCGGAAGAAGGCCAGCTCGATGCCCTTATGTGCCAGGGTACGATCATCGGCCGGCGCGACATCCGGCAATACCAGATCACGCTGTTCCAGATCGGCAGCTTCTACGTGGAAGTATACCACAACCTCATTGTCGGCGGCATCACGCGCCTGCGCTCCTTCGAAGGCACCGCCGAGCTGGACCCTTACCTTGCAGGGATTGACCTGAGCGCGCTGATCGCGGCGGAGTGAGGAGTTGCGATGTACGATTTACGATGTACGATGTACGAT
>DATAGL010001094.1:0-4683 GCA_036263755.1 Chitinophagaceae bacterium
TGGTAAACCGATCAACTAATTCCCAACACCCAATTCCAAATCCCTTCTCCCCCACACATCCACTGCCTCCGAAATCGTACATTCACTGCCCTAAAACACACCTCACTGATGAGCAAAACCTTTTCCCTGTTCTTTTTCACCCTTTGTGCGCTCACGCTCGGTGCACAGAAAGTATCCCTGGAATCCTTTTCAACCTGGAAGCCCCGCAATATCGGCCCCGCCGGCATGAGCGGCCGCGTGACGGCCGTGGACGTGGTCGTGGACCGGCCCGATACCTGGTACATCGGCTCGGCCTCCGGCGGCGTCTGGAAGACGGATAACGCGGGCGCCACCTGGCAGTCACTGTTCGACGGCCAGGCCCTGCTCAACATCGGCTCCCTGGCCATACAGCAGAGCAACCCGAACATCATCTGGGTGGGTACCGGCGAAGGCAACCCGCGCAACTCGCTCAACCTAGGCGAAGGCATCTTCAAAAGCCTCGACGGCGGCCGCACCTGGAAGCGCATGGGCCTCGAAAAAACCCGCAACATCCACCGCATCCTCATCGATCCTATCAACCCCAACACCGTATACGCCGGCGTGATCGGCAACCCCTACGGCGAACACCCGGAGCGCGGCGTGTACAAGACCACCGACGGCGGCGTCACCTGGAGCCGCATCCTCTATACCAACGAGTCTTCGGGCGTAGGCGACATGGTCATGGACCCTTCCAACCCCAATAAGCTCATTGTGAATATGTGGCAGCACCGCCGCACACCCTGGAGCTTTATGTCCGGAGGCCCGGGCAGCGGTATCTACCTCACCCTCGACGGCGGCGCCACCTGGAAAAAGCTGGGTAAGGAAGACGGACTGCCCGGCGGGCCCCTCGGCCGCGCCGGCCTGGCCTTTGCGCGCAGCCAGCCCTCCCGCGTGTATGCCATGGTGGAAGCCGAAAAGAACGGGTTTTACAAAAGCGACGACGGCGGCCTTTCCTGGGAACTGATTACTGCAGACCCCCGCATCGTAACGAACCGGCCTTTTTACTTCCAGGACATCGCCGTGGACACAAAGAATGAAAACCGCATCTACAGCATCCATGACGTGGTGGAAGTAAGCGACGACGGCGGCAATACCTTCCGCACGATGCTGCCCTACTCCGGCATCCATCCCGACCACCATGCCTGGTTCATCCATCCCGACGACCCCAACTTCATCCTCGAGGGCAACGACGGCGGTATCGGCATCTCCCGCGACCGCGGGCGCAGCTGGGTGTTCGACGACAAGCTGCCCCTGGGCCAGTTCTACCACATCAACGTGGACAATGAACTGCCCTACAACGTGATGGGCGGCATGCAGGACAACGGCAGCTGGCACGGGCCGGCGTACAGCTGGACCAGCGGCCCCCTGCGCAACTACTACTGGAACAACGTGGGCGGCGGCGACGGCTTCGATGTGATGCCCGACCCGGAAGATGCTTCCTGGCTGTATTCGATGAGCCAGGGCGGATACCTCGGGCGCCTGAATTATAAGACCGGCGAGCGCTGGTTCGTTCGGCCCCCGGCTACCGACCCGGCACAGAAGTTCCGCTTCAACTGGAACGCCGCCATTGCCCAGGATCCCTTTGATCCGAAAACGATCTATTACGGCAGCCAGTTCCTGCACCGCAGCCGTGATAAAGGCGCTTCCTGGGAGATCATTTCCCACGACCTCACCACCAATAACCCCGAGCAGCAGAAGCAGGACGAGAACGGCGGCCTCACCCTCGACGTGACCGGTGCCGAAACCTTCAACACCATCCTGGCCATTGCCCCTTCCTATAAAGAGCCGGGCGTGATCTGGGCAGGTACCGACGACGGCAACGTGCAGCTGACCCGCGACGGCGGTAAAACCTGGACCTCCTTCCGGGGCCGGATCCCCGGCATGCCCGTGGGCGCCTGGATCCCGCAGGTGCGGGCCTCGCGCCACAACGCCGGCGAAGCCTTCGTGGTCGTGAACGATTACCGGCGCGGCGATTTCCGTCCTTTTATTTTCCGAACCACCGATTACGGAAAGACCTGGACCCGGCTGCTGGATGAAAAGAAAGTGACCGGCTACGCCCTGACCATGATCCAGGATCCGGTGGAACCCAACCTCCTCTTTGCCGGCACCGAGCAGGGGCTCTGGGTGAGCCTGGACAACGGGGCTTCCTTCCAGCAATGGAAGAACGGCTATCCTTCCGTGTCCACCTACGACCTGGCCATCCAGGAACGCGAAGCCGACCTGGTGATCGCCACCTTCGGCCGCTCGCTCTGGGTGCTGGATGATATCCGTCCCTTGCGCCGCCTGGCAGCCGGCGGCGGCCGCATGCCCGGGAAAAAACTGACCGCCTTCCCCGCACCCGATGCTTACCAGGTGGCCTACCGGGCGGCACCGGGTTACGACTGGAGTACCTATGGACTTTATGAAGGCGAGAACCGCCGGCGGGGCGCAGCGCTTTCTTATTATGTACAGCCGGGTAAGGATACCGTTGCCGGCCGCCGCGACAGCGTGCAGGTGCGTATTTACAACGAGCTGAACGAGCCGGTCCGCACCCTTAAATGGAAGGCCGATACCGGCTTCAACCGGCAGTGGTGGGGCATGGAAGAACGCGGCTACCGACAACCCGGCTCGTCCCGTCCGCGCCCCAACAGCCCGGAGCCCGGCGGCCTGCAGGTGTTTCCCGGAACCTACAAGGTGGTGTACACCCTGGGCCCCGAATCGGACTCCGCTTTCGTGACCATTAAAGACGACCCGCGGGTGCCGAAGCCGGCCGACGTGGTGCGGGCCCAGCGGCAGCTTTCCGACCGCCTGCGCACTTCCTCCGAGAAGCTGGTAGCGGCACTCGATCGCATTTCCGAATCAGAAGAAATCATCGGCAAGGTCCAGGGCCAGTTGCGCGGGCTGGAAGGAAAAGAATACGACTCGCTGCGTCGGTCCGCCCAAACCATGGCCGACAGCCTGCGTTCGATCCGCGAACAGATCTCCGGCCGGCAGGCGGAAAAGCAGGGCTTGTCGCGTCCGCAGCAGGTAACCGTGCTCGGCACCGTAGGCACGGCCCAGATGTACATTATGGCCAAGAGCCTGGCCCCCGGTCAGCAGGAAATGGCGCTCGTGCAGAACGCAGAGGCGGCTATCCGTGAAGTGCTGCAGCGCATCAATACGTTCTATAACGGCCCCTGGGTAAGCTTCCGCCGGCAGACCGAAAACACGAAGGTGTCCCTGTTTCCGGAGTGGAAACCCATAGAATGAGGTACGATGTACGATGTGGGATCTACGATGTTGCCAAAAAATAGTCTTTGGAAAATATGAATAAGGCAGGTTGAAGGTCTGCCAATATGACTCTGAAATTTCAAGGCATACGAAGCTGCCGATCAATAAAAACATCATACATCACACATCCCACACCGTACATGAAAAGCCGCTCCCGGAGCGGCTTTTTTTATGGCTTTTCTATTAACATTAATTAATCTAACCCCTTGTTAATAGGCCCTTCCGGCAGGGCGCTTTAACACCCTCCGGCACAGAAAATGCGCAATAAAAGGCACAGATAAAAACAGGAAAACAACTATGAGAAACAGAATATTTCCCATCCTTTTTTCGCTGTTCCTGGCAGGTACCGCCGGTGCCCAGCAGGGCAGCCGTATCGGCCAGCACGAAGGCATCGCCTCGTGGCGCAGCGTGGAGACCGCACCGGCGGCTTCCTTTAATTCGGCAGCCGAGGGACGGCAGATGATCCAGGAAATCATTGATGTGCTGGGTCTGAAAGCCAACTTCGAGATCATGCCGGCCAACATCGAAAACGCCGCAGCCGTGGTTTACGGCGGAAAGCGGTATGTACTGTATAACCCTACGTTTATCAACCGCCTTGTACAGGCAGCCGGTAACAAATGGGCCGCCGTAAGCGTGCTGGCCCATGAAGTCGGTCACCACCTCAACGGGCATACCATCACACGTGGCGGCAGCAGCCCGGATGTGGAGCTGGAGGCGGACGAATTTTCCGGTTTTGTGCTGCGCAAAATGGGTGCTTCCCTCAAGGATGCACAGGCGGCCATGAGCCTGCTGGCGAGCCAGACGGCAAGCCGTACGCACCCGGCCAGGTACGACCGTCTGACCTCTATTGCCAAGGGCTGGGACCATGCCGACGATCAGCTGGCCGGACGGTCTTCGGTTGCAAAATCGGCACCGAGCACGCCTGCACCCCGGACCCAGGAACCAGTGCGCCGCAGCGAGCCGGTAGCGAGCGCTCCGGCCCGGACTACCCCGGCCACGGCTGCTTCGATCATCGGCAGCGTACGTTTTTCGGCCGACCCCAATACCCGCTATTACGTGACCAGCCAGTACCAGCTGGTGCGCGTTTCCGGTAACGGGGCCACCGTCATCGGCCGGCTTTCGAAAGTGAACAGCCGCAACTATCCCTACGTGATTCACGACGCCGAAACGCAGCTCCTGGTCGACGCCCGCGGCAGCATCCTGACCCGTGAAGGACGAAGGGTGGGCGTGCTCAGTGCTTATAATGCCTGATCGGCCGGAAGACCAAGAATTACTGATGTACGATGTACGAAGTGAAGGGCAAGCTTTGTTTGTCTGGCTGCCTTTCCATCGTACATCGTACACCGTACATCGTAAATACCCTCTCAGTGTACAGCACCCTTTTTTTTGGGGCTGATGCTTCAAAAGCTTTACTTT
>DATAGL010001095.1:0-2394 GCA_036263755.1 Chitinophagaceae bacterium
CGCGCCGCTTTCCCCGTTGCGGGAAAGGAATAGGGTCCTCCTCCGGCCGGGAGCACGTACGGGGTAAATTTGAAATGTGTATAACCTTTTTTACCAACGCATCCGCATTCCATACCGCCTGCGGAGTCCCGTAAAAAAACCATCCGCGCCCGTTCTTTCATCTGCCGTCCGGTCTATCTTTGCCGACCAAGAAACGCTGCATACATGACTATTTCCTATAACTGGCTGAGCGAATACCTGCCGGTCCCCATAGAACCCGAAAAGCTTTCCCGCATCCTCACGTCCATAGGACTGGAAGTGGAAAAAATGGAGCCGTATGAAGAAGTGAAGGGGGGGCTTAAAGGCCTGGTCATCGGCGAAGTGCTCGAAGCTGAGCGCCACCCGAATGCCGACAAGCTGTCGGTGACGCGGGTGAACGCGGGCAGCGGCGCTCCCCTGCAGATCGTGTGCGGGGCACCGAATGTAGCTGCAGGCCAGAAAGTAGTGGTGGCCACTGTAGGCACCACCATCTACCCCACGGCTGGCGAGCCCCTGACGATGAAGGTGGCCAAGATCCGCGGCGTGGAAAGCCAGGGCATGATCTGCGCCGAAGACGAGATAGGCCTGGGTACTTCGCATGCGGGCATCCTGGTGCTGCCCGCCGATGCGGTTCCCGGCACCCCGGCACCGGAATATTTCCGGCCGTACAGCGATATCATCTATGAGATCGGGCTTACGCCCAACCGCATGGATGCCATGAGCCACTGGGGCGTTGCCCGCGACGTATGCGCCTACCTTTCGCACCATGAAAAGCGCGATACCCGGCCCGTACTGCCGCCGGTGCCGTTCAAGGCCGACAGCACCGGAGCCAAAATGCCCGTGCGCGTGGAGGCCCCGGCCCTTTGCCACCGGTATTCGGGCGTCCTGCTTTCCGGCCTCACCGTAGCGCCCTCGCCGCAATGGCTGCAGCAGCGGCTGAAAGCGATCGGGCTCCGTCCCATCAACAACATCGTCGACATCACCAATTTTATCCAGCACGAAACCGGCCAGCCGCTGCATGCCTTCGACGCCGGCAAGGTTCAGGGAAGCATCATCGTCAAGACCCTACCGGAAGGAACGCCCTTTGTGACCCTTGACGGCACGGAGCGCAGGCTCTCTGCCGAAGACCTGATGATCTGCGACGAGCGGGGCGGGCTTTGCATTGCCGGCGTGTTCGGCGGACTGGAATCGGGTGTTTCGGAAAGCACGAAAAGCATCTTCCTCGAAAGCGCCTGGTTTGAACCCGTCAGCATCCGCAAGACGTCCTTCCGCCATGGCCTGCGTACCGACGCAGCCACCCGCTTTGAAAAGGGCGTGGATATTTCCAGTACCGTTCACGTGCTGAAGCGCGCTGCGCTGCTCATAAAGGAAATTGCCGGCGGCACCATCGCCTCCGAAGTGGTGGATGTATTTCCCGACCCGCCGGCCCGCCGCGAAGTGCAGCTGAAATACCAGTACCTCAAAAAGCTGAGCGGCAAGAATTACCATCCCGACACGGTGCGCAACATCCTCCAGAGCCTGGGCTTCACCCTGCGCCGCGAGGACATCGACGCGTTCTGGGTGGAAGTGCCGCATCACAAGCACGATGTGAGCCTGCCGGCCGACCTGGTGGAGGAAATCCTCCGGATCGACGGCCTGGATCATATTGATATTCCCAAATCCATCACGATCTCGCCTTCCGTGGAAGAGCAGGCAAAGGCCGAAGCCGCACGGGAAAAGGTAGCCCAGTACCTGGTGGGCTGCGGCTTTAACGAGATCCTGACCAACTCCATCACGAATTCAGCTTATTTCCCGGAGGAAAGCGATACCGTGCGGCTGCTGAACAACCTGAGCACCGAGCTCGATGTACTGCGGCCCCACATGCTGCACACCGCCCTGGAAGTGCTCCGCTTCAACCATAACCGGAAGAGCGCCAACCTCCGCTTCTTTGAATTCGGTAAAACCTACCGCAGCAACGGGGTGGGCCAATATGCGGAAGAAAACCACTGCTGCCTGTACCTCACCGGCAACCGCAGCGAAGCCGGGTGGAAAGACAAGGGCACGCCGGCTGATTTCTATTACTTAAAAGGCCTGGCGGAAGCCCTGTTTACGTTGCTGGGTCTGCCCGCACCCCAATGGGAACCGGAAGAGCACCCGCATTTTGAAAGTGCCCTTTCCGCCACGGTCAACGGTAAGCGCCTCCTGGTGCTGGGCACCGTTGCGCGCGGGCTGGCCGGTTCCTTCGACCTGAAAGTGCCGGTGTACTTTGCCGACGGCAACTGGGATGCTCTGCTGGAGCAGGCGCTGCGCCGGTCGGTCTCCTTCCGGGAAATCCCGAAATACCCGGCCGTGGAGCGCGATCTTGCCCTGGTGGTACCGCAGGAAATGGGTTACGAC
>DATAGL010001096.1:0-3949 GCA_036263755.1 Chitinophagaceae bacterium
CGGGTTGTACATAAAACCCGGTGCCCAGGGGCACTTCGGCATTCACCCCGGCATGGAACCCGGTATTCAGGTCGTTGTCGATGTCATTTCCGGCGCCGTCCTTTCCATTGATGTTGTAAAAGTTGACGCCCCCGCGCAGGCCGAACGTGGTGCGGCCGGCATTAACGGTCATTTGCTGGGCAAACGATGTGGTGGCCACGAGTGCCAGACCCATAAAGACGAGCATTTTCTTTTTCATACTGCTTCCTGTTTTATAATTCATAAACTGATTCTGTTGCATTCAACTGTTCTAGCGGGAACCGGATTCGCGCTTCGCTTCCTCCACCATCTTCTGGTTGGCGGTGATCACAAACTCCACCCGGCGGTTATCGGCACGCCCGGCCTCGGTTTCATTCGAAGCTTTCGGGTCCGATTCGCCCATGCCGCGCGTAGTTACGCGGGCAGCGCTGATCCCTACGTTGCGCAGGTAGGCCGACGCTTCCGTCGCCCGGCGCTGGGAGAGGGATTGGTTGTAATCATCCGACCCTTTATCATCGGTATGACCGAGGATCTCGATATTGGTGTCGGGGTATTTTTTCAGCACGTTGGCCAGCTTGTCCAGGTTGGCCTTTGCTGAGGCATTCAGGTCGGAGCGGTCGAAGGCAAAAAGTACTTTTTCGCGGAATTCGATCACGATGCCTTCGCCTTCGCGCCGTACTTCGGCATCACCCAGCACGCGTTTCATTTCTTCGGCCTGCTGATCCATCTTGCGGCCGATGACGGCTCCGGCCACGCCGCCTACGGTGGCGCCGATGATCACGCCCATAGCAGTATTACCCGTGGCCCGGCCGATCACGCCGCCAATGGCGCCACCGCCGGAAGCACCGATCACAGCGCCCTTCTGCGTACGATTCAAACCACTACAGCTGGAGAGAAAGAGACCGGCGGCTGCCAGCAACAGGGAAAAGTGTCGCAATGTTTTCATAGTTGTCGAGAGTTTGATAGTAGATTTTCAAACACCGTACCATCTTGTGCCAGCGATCAGCGCTTATTGTGCAAGCCTTTTCGTTTGGCTGATATTTTAGGAATTCTTAACAGTTTGCATCAGGCCCCTTTAAGGCTGGGATGGGGCAAAAAAACAGGGCCGCACGACTGCGGCCCTTCCCTTGTATATGCAAATGAAAAAACGCTTTGCTTACTGTTGTTCTTTCTGTTCCTGCTGAGGCTGGGGTTGTTGCTGTGCCTGCTGGGTAGCGGCATCAGCAGCCGGTGCGGCCGGAGCAGCGGGCTCAATCTTGGCAGCGGTCAGCAGGGTTACTTTGGATTTGGACTTGTTGGTGTTTTTAGGTTTAGCAACGGCAGGCGTAGAGGTCGAAGTATTGGTGTTGGACATAGTAGCGTCGGTAGCAACGGCAGCGTCTGTGCTGGTAGCGGCGTCCGGCATATTCGGTGCGAATACGGCGATGGGATCGGCTTCGTCATAAGCCTTTCCGAACGCTACGTGCAGCACGCGGGAGGCAGTATCAAAATGAAGGGTTCCTTCACCGATCGATTTGCCGTCTTCGGTCTTTTGGGCCGGAATGCGGTACGTGGCGGGGGACTTCTTCAGGTAGGCTTTGATCTTGCTTGCCTGGGGAAGACCGGTTATCCAGATAATGCCTTTGTTCTCGGCATCCAGAGCTACCACCAGGTCAGCAGCAGCGGCAGCCTCGGCGGTATTAACCGAAGTGGTGGTAGTGTCCGTAGTAGTGGTCACCGTACCAGTGGCAGCAGAGCCGTTGGCCGTTGTGCCGGTAGTGGCGCTGGTCGTACCGGTTGCGGTTCCGGAAGTGCCCGAAGTGCCGGCGCTGTTCAGCATGTACGCACCCAGGACAGGAAAGGTTTTTTCAATGGTCAGGGGGCCGGGCATCGGCTGCAGCTTGTACTTGGCAGCGATGGAGTCAACGGTAGACTGGGCACCGGCACCGGAGGAAAGCAGCAGGGCGATGACCGCCAGGGAAAGGATGTTTTTCATACGTGAATGTATTTGAGGTTGATGAAGGGTTCTTGAGCCCCCTATTACAGAAAACTGTGCCAAAATGGGTGAATAGCCGGCCCGGGTCCGATTTTTTTTACATCTGTTAAAGCGGCTGCGGTGCGGTTCCGCCTTCGTATCTTCGTTTTACTAAAAAATTTGGTATTCACGATTCATGAAAAAGAATGCGGCTACAGATCGGCAGAACGGAGCCCCGGGAGAGGAAAGCATTGAGGTGTTCGGCGCCCGGGAACATAACCTGAAAAATATAGACATTGCCATTCCGAAAAACCGGCTGGTGGTGATCACGGGCATCAGCGGATCGGGTAAATCCTCCCTTGCATTTGATACCATCTATGCAGAAGGACAGCGGCGCTATATGGAAACCTTCGGTGCCTATGCCCGGCAGTTCATCGGCGAGATGGAACGGCCCGACGTGGACAAGATCACCGGTCTTTCCCCGGTCATTTCCATTGAACAGAAAACAACGAACAAAAACCCCCGCTCCACGGTGGGTACGGTAACGGAGGTGTACGATTTCCTCCGCCTGCTGTTTGCCCGGGCCAGTGAAGCTTATTCCTATAACACGGGCAAGAAGATGGTGAAGTGGAGCGAGGACGAGATCGTGAATAATATCTTCCGCCGCTTCGATGGCCGCAAGATCACCCTGCTAGCACCCCTGGTGCGCGGCCGGAAAGGGCACTACCGCGAGCTCTTTGAAGAGATGCGCAAAAAAGGCTTCCTGAAAGTGCGCGTCGACGGAGAGATCCTCGACCTGACACCCAAGATGCAGGTGGACCGCTACAAGATCCATGATATCGAGCTGGTGGTCGACCGGCTGAAAGTAGCAAAGGAATTCCGGGTGCGCATTTCGCAATCCGTGCAGCAGGCGCTGAAGCTGGGCAAGGACCTGATGTTCGTGGCCGCCGAACCCGAGGAAGCCCCGGCCAAAGCCCCGGCTAAGAAAAAGGGAAAAGGGGCCACCGAAGAACTTTTTGGAAGCACTGCCGCCGGCGGAGGCAGCGAAGCAGTGTACTCACGGCAACTCATGTGCGAAGATACCGGCATCTCCTACGAAGAGCCTTCCCCGAATTCATTTTCCTTTAACTCACCCTATGGCGCCTGTCCCACCTGCAAGGGCCTCGGGCAGGTATATACGGTAGACCTGAAAGCCGTGCTCCCCGACAAGGAGCTTTCCATTAACGACGGTGCCATTGCCCCGCTGGGCGGAGAACGCGAAGCCTATATCTTCCGGCAGGTACAGACGCTGGCCCGGAAGAACAAGATCTCGCTCGACAAGCCTGTCAAGGACCTGCCTGAAAAAGCGATCAACCTGCTCCTGTTCGGACGGGAGGAATTCAGCGAGGCCGACCTGCAGTTCGACGACCAGGTGATTGAGGAGAATGTGTACTCCGACGAATTCGAAGGCATCGTCAACCAGGTGAAGCGCTGGTTCGCCACGTCCACTTCCGAGGCGGTGCAGCGCTGGGCCGAGGGCTTCATGCAGCTGACCACCTGCGGTACCTGCAACGGCACGCGCCTGAAAAAGGAAAGCCTCTGGTTCAAGGTGGCCGAGCACAGTATTGCTGAACTGAGCCACCTCGACCTCGTCCAGCTGGTGCAGTGGTTTGAAGGCATCGAAGAACGGCTCAGTGAAAAGCAGCGGGTCATCGGCCGCGAGATCGTGAAAGAGATACGGGAGCGCCTGCAGTTCCTGCTCGATGTCGGTCTTACCTACCTTACGCTGGACCGGCCTACCCGTACCCTCAGCGGTGGCGAGTCGCAGCGCATCCGGCTGGCCACGCAGATCGGTTCGCAATTGCAGGGCATCACCTATATTCTTGACGAACCTTCCATCGGGCTGCACCAGCGTGATAACCACCGCCTCATCACTGCGCTGAAGAACCTGCGCGACATCGGTAACTCGGTACTGGTGGTGGAGCACGACAAGGATAT
>DATAGL010001097.1:0-2191 GCA_036263755.1 Chitinophagaceae bacterium
CAAACGCGGCGCCGTGGGCGGTCTGTTTGGTATTTACGGCCCTGAGAAAGTGCGGCAGGCACAGGAGCTGGCCGTGAAGCAGTCGCGCCTCGGCATTCCCCTGCTGTTTGGCTCCGACGTCATTCACGGGCATAAAACGACCTTCCCCATCCCGCTGGGTCTTTCGGCTTCCTGGGATACGGCGCTGATCGGGCGCACGGCCCGGCTGGCCGCTATCGAAGCCACGGCCGACGGCCTGAACTGGGCCTTCTCGCCGATGGTGGATATTGCCCGCGACCCCCGCTGGGGCCGCATCGCCGAAGGCTCGGGGGAAGATCCCTACCTCGGCTCCCTCATTGCCGCCGCCATGGTGCGCGGTTACCAGGGAAAGGACCTGGCGCTGAACAATACCCTGCTGGCCTGCGTGAAGCACTTCGCGTTGTACGGAGCGGCCGAGGCCGGACGCGATTACAATACCACCGACATGAGCCGGCTGCAGATGTACCAGTACTACCTGCCGCCCTATAAAGCCGCTGTTGATGCCGGCGTGGCCACCGTGATGAGCTCTTTCAACGAAATTGACGGGGTACCGGCCTCGGCCAACAAATGGCTGCTCACCGACCTGCTCCGCAAACAATGGGGCTTCAAGGGGATGGTAGTATCGGACTATACCTCGGTGAACGAGATGGTGGACCACGGCCTCGGCGACCTGCAGACCGTGTCGGCCCGCGCGCTGACGGCCGGCCTGGATATGGACATGGTGGGCGAGGGCTTCCTCTCCACCCTGAAAAAATCGCTGTCGGAAGGAAAAGTGAAGCAGGCCGATATCGACGCCGCCTGCCGCCGGGTCCTGGAAGCGAAGTATAAACTCGGGTTGTTTGAAGATCCGTTCCGGTATGCCGATGCGGCCCGTCCCGCCCGCGAGATCATGACTGCCGACACCCGCCGCGAGGCCCGTGCGGCGGCCGCCCGCTCCTTCGTGCTGCTGAAGAACGCGGGCAACATCCTTCCGCTGAAAAAGAGCGGCAGCATTGCCCTGGTAGGTCCGCTGGCCGACAGCCGCCGCAATATGCTGGGCACCTGGAGCGTGGCCGGCGACCACAGCCAGGCGGTAACGGTGATCGAAGGGATGCGAAGCGTGGCCGGTACCGGCGTTACCATCCGCTATGCCAAAGGAGCAAACCTCACCGATGACAGCGCCCTGGCCGCCCGGACCAACGTGTTCGGGATGGAAGCCGAGATCGACCCCCGCTCGCCGGAGGAGCTGATCCGGGAAGCGGTGGAAGCCGCCCGCCAGAGCGATGTGGTAGTAGCTGTAGTGGGAGAGGCCGCCGATTTTTCGGGCGAGTCCTCCAGCCGGTCCGACATCGGCCTGCCCGCCAGCCAGCGCCGCCTGCTCGATTCCCTGGTGCGCACCGGCAAGCCGGTGGTGATGGTGCTGTACAACGGCCGCCCGATGACCCTGGAGTGGGAAGCGGCCCATGTGCCGGCCATCCTGGACGTATGGTTCGGCGGTACCGAGGGCGGCAATGCCGTGGCCGACGTGCTGTTCGGCGATTACAACCCTTCGGGCAAGCTGACGGCCACCTTCCCGCGGAATGTGGGCCAGATCCCTCTTTACTACAATCATAAGAACACGGGCCGGCCGTACACCGGCGGATCGCCCAAGTTCCGCTCCAACTACCTCGATGTGCCGAACGACCCGCTGTTTCCCTTCGGCTACGGGCTTTCCTACACCACGTTCAGCTATGCGAAACCGGTGCTCAGCGCGGCCCGCATCCGCCCGAACGAGCCGCTGACCGTTTCGGTGACCGTAACCAATACCGGCGATTTCGACGGGGAGGAAACCGTGCAGCTGTACCTGCAGGACGTGTTTGCCTCGGTGACCCAGCCGGTGAAGCAGCTGAAAAAGTTCCAGAAAGTATTCCTGAAAAGGGGCGAAAGCCGTACGCTGACCTTCCCGGTTACCCTCGAAGACCTCAAATTCTGGAACGGCGACCTGAAGTGGGTGTACGAGCCCGGCACCTTCCGCGTGTTTGTGGGACCGAACAGCCGGGATGTGCAGGCGGGGGAGTTTGAGCTGGTGCGGTAAGGTTGGGAATTAGGCGTTTGGAATTGGGAATTTGGAATTAGTTGATCAGTTGATCAGTTTACAAGTTCACGTGTCTATAAAGGGAAAGCCGCTGATGTTCAGCGGCTTTCCCTTTATTAA
>DATAGL010001098.1:0-2067 GCA_036263755.1 Chitinophagaceae bacterium
GAACCACATTGCCCTGGGCGACTTGGATAATGACGGGAAGCTCGACCTGGCCGCCACCAACTTTACCGGGGAAACGGTTTCCCTGTTCCGGAACCGGATCGGGGAGCCGGTGATCGAATCCTTTACGCCTGCGGCAGCGGAAGCGGGGGAAACGGTAACCATTTCAGGTTATGCGTTCACGGGGGCTTCCGAAGTATTGTTCGGAGGAGTGAAGGCCCGGTCGTTCCAGGTAGTGGATGCACAGACCATCCGGGCCGTAGTGGATACGGGCCAATCCGGTAGGGTCAGCGTCCGCACGGCATATGGTGTGGACACGAAGGACCTGTTCCTGTTCAAGGGGCCGCCCGCCATCGAATCGTTCTTTCCCGCTTCGGGTACGGCCGGCAGCACCATTACGGTAAAAGGCCGGAACCTCTTTTTCCTGACCTCCATAGAGTTCGGCGGAACACCGGCGGCTTCCTTTACAGTGATTTCTCCCACCGAAGTGCAGGTCAACCTGGCGGCCGGCAGCAGCGGGGCCGTAAAGCTCATCAATCCCCTGGGCACCGCTTCGCGCAACGGATTTACCTACCGGCCCGCTCCCGAAGTGAACGGCTTTGCCCCCCGCTCCGGGCCCGTAGGATCTTCGGTGGTGATCCAGGGAAAAAATTTTAGTCCGGGTGCCGACAGCACTACCGTTTTCATCGGCGGCATCCGCGCACAGGTGACGGCCGCCACCGCCACGCAGATTACGGTAAAAGTTCCGGCCGGCACGAACGACGACCTGATTTCCGTCACCACGGGTGCCGGGCGGTTTACGGCGCATGCGGCGGACCGCTTCACTACTACCTTCACCAACTCGGACACCTCCTGGGGTGTCCACCTGTTCGCCCCGCCCCAAAAGATCATGGAAGTGAAGGCACAGGAGCGCGGCCGGATGGTCAGCGGCGACCTGGACGGCGACGGTAAGACTGACTTTCTATACTCCGTCATGATCGAAGGAAAAACCGGCCTGCGCCTGTACCGCAACACCACGACCGGTGATGCTCTTTCCTTTGCCCTGGATACTGTTTTGCCTTCAGTCAATGGCAGTATCCAGGCCTACAGCCTGGGGGATATGGATGGCGACGGCCGTCAGGACCTGGTGGTCAGCGGGGGAAGCCTGGCTATATTCTTCAACCGGAGCCTTCCGGGAAAGATCCTTTTCTCCGAAGTGACGGAGATCCCGGATCTGACGGTCATCGGTAATCTAGAGGTGGCAGACCTGGACGGCGACGGCAAGGCGGACCTTGCCGGCAGCTCGTTTGCCGGAGTTTTCCTCTACCGGAATACTGGCGTGCCCGGTCGCCCCGGTTTCGCACCCACGCTGAACTTAGGTTTGCTCCACAACAGTACGCCGCGGTTTTACATTCAGGACCTCGATGGCGACCGCAAGCCGGAACTGCTGGCCTATAACCTCGGTTCCGAATCGTTCCTTCCGGTATGGAAAAATAACAGCAGCCCCGGATCCCTTTCCTTTCAACGGGTGGAATTGCCGAAGGGAGGGTTGCCGTACGGGTATACCCTGCCGGCGGACCTGGACCGCGACGGCAAAGCGGACCTCCTGACTATGGAACAGGCCGGCGATCATTTTGCCGTGCTGAGGAACCACAGTACGGGAGGCAACCTCTCTTTTACGCATAAAGAATTTTCCCCCGAAAAAGCACCTGGCGGGTTCTATCCGCTGGCGGCCGATTTTGACGGTGACGGACGACGGGACCTGGCCCTTTATTCCACGGGCACGGGCGGCGACCTGCACCTGTACCGGAATGAGGAAAAGGATACGGGTTTTCACTTCTCGGCACCTTTCGGCCTGTCCGGAGAACCCTATTCTGCCGGTTTCCAGCTCCTGGCCACCGACTTTACCGGCGACGGCCGCCCCGACCTGCTTTATTCCGGCTGGGACCACATCACGGCTTATGTGAACCAGGCCGGCAAGGTGGCCCTGCTCCGCACCTGCGAAGGCGATACGCTTACGGTGTCGGCAAAGAGTACCGGCAGCACCTACCAGTGGCAGCAGCTTCTGAATGGTACGTTTGCAAATCTTAC
>DATAGL010001099.1:0-10648 GCA_036263755.1 Chitinophagaceae bacterium
AGAAAACTTACGGATGAAATCATAGATCCAGATATCCGTGGTCTCCAGCCAGCCATGCACCGCGATCTTTTCCTCTTTTACATCGGCTCCCAGCAGGAACTTGTCCGGGCCGAACAGGCGGGTCCATTCCAGGAACAGCGCTTCATCCTTTACCGCAATACTGCCCACCGTTACCAATGCGCCTCCCGAATCAAAGATGACCCGTACATCTTTCTCGGTTTTAACACCGCCGCCAAAATCAACTACCAGCCCGGTTTTGCCGGCAATCGTCTCCAGTACTTTCCAGTTGCGGACCTTTCCGGCTTTGGCGCCATCCAGGTCCACCAGGTGCAGGCGGCGCAGGCCGGCATCTTCAAACTGGCGGGCCACTTCCAGCGGGTGTTCATTGTATATTTTTTTCTGACCGTAATCGCCCTGGGTCAGCCTGACGCATTTCCCATCGATGATGTCGATGGCGGGTATGATAAAGTTCCCCTTTCCGGTGTATCCCTGATTCGGTTGTGCTTCCTTTGGGTTTTTTGATTCGTCCATGTTTGGTATCAGGCTTTTTGTAAAGCGGTTTTTAATTCTTCGATCGCTACTGCAATATCCTCCGGACCGGTACGCCAATTAACCAGTGCGGCCCTCAGGCACCGCATGCCCCGGTAAACGGTGGGTGTAATAAACAACCTGCCGCTGCGCGCCAGCGCCTGCAGCAAGGCATCGGTTTTCTGCTCGTGCGGGCTGCTCAGCCGGAAACAGACGGTATTCAAACGGACCGGTGCGGCCAGCTCAAAACCTTCCAGGCCCTTTATGCCCGTTGCTAGCGCATGGGCCAGCCCGCAGCAGCGTTCCACCAAACTTCGGTACCCTTCTTTACCGTAGGCCATCAGCGTAAACCAGACGGGCAAGGCACGGAAACGCCGGGAGTTCTCCGGAAGAAAATTCAGGTAATTGAATTGTGCAAGCGGGTCACCCAGGTAAGGCGCGTTGGAATTCTGAAAAGTAGCCACCTGCAGGGCAGCATGTTCCTTCCTTATAAAAATGGCGGCACTGTCATACGGCGTATTTAGCCATTTGTGAAAATCAACCGTGATGCTGTCAGCATCTTCCCAGCCCTGAACCAGGTGGCGGTAGCGGGGACTGCAGGCAGCGAACCCACCGAATGCAGCATCCACATGCCACCAGAACCGGTGCTTTTCACGAAGCGACTTTATGAAGGTGAAATCATCGAAATCCACGGTATTGACGGTACCCGCATTGGCGATGAGTATAAAAGGTTGATCCCTGTTTTCGCGCAGCAGTACTTCAAAAGCCTGAGTGTCCATACTCTCCCTGCCCGGAAGCGCAGGTATGGCCACGAGGTTAGCACTGCCCATGCCCAGCATGGCCAGTGACTTGATGGCGGAAGAATGTGGCACTGCAGCATAAACCTTTATCCCGGGAAGAAGCCCCTCCCGGGCAATGTCCCGGTTTTGTGTCTGGCCCATCCATTGGCGGGCAACGGCCAGTCCCGTGAAGTTCGACATGGTGGCCCCGGTGACCATACCCCCGGTAAATACGTCGGGCAGGCCGAACATCTCCAATAAAAGGCGCACCGTATGCAACTCCAGGGCAGCGGAAACATCACCCGTACCGGATGCATTCTGCGTGTTCTGGTCAAAGACGGTCGTCAGCCAGTCGCCCGCAATCGCTGCCGGGGTAGTACCTCCGGTAACAAAACCCCAGTACCGGGGACCGGAGGAGCCGACAATCAACGGATAGAAGGCTTCCCGGAAAAGGCGCAGCACTTCAGGCCCGCCCAACCCTTCGTCCGGAAGCTGGGGTAGTTGCACTTTATAGTCCGGATGGCTTACCCGTTGCTGGTCGATTTCCTGCAGGTACTGGTGGCTCAGGCGCAGGGTTTCTTCGAGCAGGGGACGCAGATTTTCGCCGTCAGTCTGCATTTGCGGGTAAAGGGAGTCAGGAAACACGGTCAATAAAGTTTTTTAGAATCCGGTCGCCGTTTTCCGCACTTTTTTCCGTGTGGAACTGCACTCCGTAGAAATTATCCCGTTGCACCGCCGCCGCATACTCCACCCCATAATGACATTTGCCTATAGTGTACGGACTGTCGTCGGCAAAATAGCTGTGCACATTGTAGATATAGCTGCCTTCGGGGACCTCTGAGAACAGGGGCGACTGCAGACCGTAGATCTGGTTCCACCCTACCTGCGGCACTTTAATGCCGCCCAGCGGCTGAAATCGTCTAACCTGCACCGGTACGATACCGAGGCATTCCGTATCGTTTTCTTCCGAATGCCGGCACAGCAGCTGCATGCCGACGCAAATGCCCAGCACCGGTTGCTTCAGGTCGCGGATGACGGCATCAAGGCCTTTTTCCCGCAGGCTATGCATGGCACTGCTGGCTTCTCCCACACCCGGGAAAATAACTTTATCGGCACTACTGATCTTTTCCGGATCATCTGTTACTTCCGCTGCAGCACCCAGCCGTTCCAGTGCATACAGCACCGATTGAATATTTCCTGCATTGTACTTGATCAACACCAGCTTCATGCATTCATTTTTTGGGGTTCTCCTTCCAGGATGGACCGAAGAAAGGTTTTTGTAGCCATTTCCACATCACTGGCATTCTGAAGCGCGCGGATGTAAGCCGACCCTATGATGGCACCGTTCGCATACCGGCAGGCAGTATCAAAAGAAGCTTTGTCGCGCACATTAAAGCCGATAAGGACCGGGTTTCTGAGCTGCATGGACTTTAATTTTCCGAAATAGGCTTCACTGTCCTGCAGGCTTTTTTCTGATCCCGTGGTGGAGGAAGAAGATACGGCATACAGGAAGCCGGTGCTGAGGGCATCGCATTTCCGGATGCGCTCTTCAGAGGTTTCCGGGGTGACCAGGAAAATAAAATCGAGGCCATACTTCCGTATAATGGGTCCAAACTCATTTTCGTATTCATACAGCGGCAGGTCGGGGAAAATGAATCCGTCAATGCCCAGTGCAGCCGCTTTCCGGCAGAAAGGTTCAAATCCGTATTGCAGCACCTGGTTGATGTACCCCATGAGTACCACGGGCACATGTATTTCCGAACGGAAATCTTCCAGCTGTTGGAACAGCAGGGCAACCGTCATACCATTGCGGATAGCCTGTGCACCGCTTGCCTGGATCACCGGACCGTCGGCCAGCGGGTCGCTGTAGGGAACGCCAATTTCGATCAGGTCGGCTCCGCCCTCCTGTAAGGCCCGCATGACGGTGCGCGTACTGTTTCGCTCCGGAAAACCGGCTGTACAGTAAATATTCAGCACCCGCCCGGGTTTTCGTTCAAATAAGGATTGAAGACGGCTCATAAGCTTTTTTCCATTTTGATATTTGATCGTTTGTATTCGGAGGATCCCAGCGGAACCTCTTTAAAACCGGCCTTGCGGTAGATATGCAGTGCAGGCTCTAGGCGGGTATGGGAATAAAGCAGGAGCTTACCGGCACCAGCTTCCCTAGCCTTCTTTACTGCATGCTGCAACAGCAGCTGCCCGATGCCTTTTCCCTGATAAGCCTCAGCCACTGCCATTTTACCCAGTTCCCATCCTTCCGCAGTTTGCATCAGCGCAAATGTGCCGGCCACTTCCGTTCCTACCAGGGCAAAATAAATGGAGCCGCCTTTGTTCAGGATGCTTTCCTCCGGCCGGCTCAGCAATGCTTCGTCTACCGGCTCCACTTCAAAATATTTCTTCAGCCAGGCTTTATTCAGCCCGGCAAAATGTGCGGCCCATTGGGGTTCATATGCTTTGATCTCAGCATTCATATTGGTCATTGTACCTATAAGAAAATTAACCGCCATTCATTCACCATTGTTTTGCGCAGCATGCTGCTTCTGTTGCTCTTCCTGCTGCTGAAAAAAGTTCAGGTGGCCACACCTTCTCCGTCCATATCCATAGCCTTCATATACGTGGCCAGGTCTTTATCGCCGCGGCCGGAAAGGCAGACCACGACCGTTTCTTCTTTTCTCAGTTCCATTTCATGTAAAGCATGCAGTGCGTGCGATGATTCCAGGGCCGGAATGATCCCTTCCAGCCGCGCCAGTTCGAAAGCCGCTTTCAGGGCCTGCTCGTCGGTGGCGCTCACGAACCGGCCCCGCCCGCTGTCATACAGATGCGCGTGCAGGGGACCGATTCCCGGGTAGTCAAGGCCTGCAGAAATGCTGTGGGGCTCCACCACCTGTCCGTCTTCGGTCTGCATCACGAGGCTGCGGCTTCCGTGCAGGATTCCGTCGCGGCCCAACTGCGTGGTGGCCGCACTGAGCCCGCTGTTGATGCCATGGCCTGCGGCTTCTACGGCGATGATCTGCACGGAAGGCTCATCCAGAAAATGGTAAAAAGCCCCGGCGGCATTGGATCCGCCGCCAACACAGGCCAGCACGTAATCCGGCAGCTCGCGCCCCACCTTTTCCTTTAACTGCCAGCGGATCTCTTCGGAAATGATGCTTTGGAAACGGGCCACCATATCGGGGTACGGATGCGGCCCTACCACACTGCCAATAATGTAATGCGTATCATTGGGGTGGTTGATCCAGTCGCGGATCGCTTCATTGGTAGCGTCTTTCAGGGTTTTGCTGCCGCTGGTGGCCGGGATCACCGTAGCACCCAGCATCCGCATACGGGCCACATTGGGCGCCTGCCGCTCGATATCTTTTTCCCCCATGTACACAATGCACTGAACCCCTTTCAGCGCACATACGGTAGCCGTGGCCACTCCGTGCTGCCCTGCCCCAGTTTCGGCAATGATGCGTTTTTTCCCGAGGCGCTCTGCCAGAAGGATTTGCCCGATGGTATTGTTCACCTTGTGCGCGCCGGTATGATTCAGGTCTTCGCGCTTCAGGTAGATGTTCGTCCCGTGCAGGTCGCTCAGGCGCTTCGCAAAATACAAAGGAGAAGGACGGCCTACATAATCACGCAGGAGTGATTCATATTCCTTCTGAAAAGAAGCTTCCTGCATGATGTCCAGGTAACGGGCCTGCAGCTCCTCCACATTGCGGTGCAGCATTTCAGGGATGTACGCACCGCCGAATTTTCCGTAATAACCCTGTGCATCGGGTCGCTGGTAAGTTTTTGAGTCCACGTTTCGTGTTTTAGGTCTGAATTGGACGGGATGTACCCTTATCCTTTACAAACGTTCCAGATGTTTTTGCGTTCGTTCATTCTCCAGGTTTCCAGTATTGAGCGTGGAAGCCGGCTCGAACAATACCACCCAGCATTCCTCTTCCGCTACCGGTTTGTGCTCTACCCCTCTGGGCACTATGATCATCTCTCCTTCCTGCAGCACCTCAGTGCGGTCGCGGAACTCCATCCGGAACTGCCCCTTAATGACCAGGAACAATTCATCTTCCGCCTCGTGGTGGTGCCAGACAAATGCACCTTTCAGCTTGGCGAGTTTTACCTGCTGGCCATTCAGCTCACCGGCAATTTTCGGGCTCCAATGTTCCTGGAACAGGCCGAACTTTTCACGAAGACTGATCTTTTCCATCATCAGGACTTTAAGGTGTGTACAAAGTTCCGGACTGCCTCCATATCTTTTATGCCCGGTGCAGATTCAAAACGGCTGTTGATATCCACGGCAAAAAACTGCCGGTGTTCCCAGTTGAGAAGTGCCGCTGCATCTTCCGGCCCGATTCCGCCGCTGAGAAAGAAAGGCCGGTCCAAATCCGGATGCTGCAATACAGACCAGTCAAATTTTCTGCCCGTGCCGCCGTATCCGGCGCTGTCCGTATCAAAGAGCAGGGCCGTTAGCGAGCGGTATTGATCGAGCAGCCTGGTCAGATCAGTAGCAGGTCCAATCCGCAGGGCCTTGACCACGGGCACAAATGATTGCACCTCCAGGCAAAATGCTGCCGGTTCATCTCCATGCAACTGTACGGCATCCAGCCCGAAAGTATCCACCTGTTCCCTTATGTAAGCTGCATCGGCATTGACAAACACACCGGTTTTCTTCAGCTTCAATGCACGCACGGCCTTTTCCCGGGAAGCCAGCTTTTCGGCCGCATAACGCGGGGAACGCGGGTAGAAGATCAGGCCAGCGTAGTCCACGCCCGTTGCCTCCAGTTCCTGCAACTGGCCGATATCGGTCATTCCGCAAACTTTTATTTTCATATGCCTACGGATTTCAGTCGGACGGCAAACTCCCCGAAGGCGGCACCGGGGTCATTCTGGCGCATAAAGTTTTCACCGATGAGGAAACCCTGGTACCCATGCGACCGCAGGTATTCGATGTCTTCCGGCTTATTGATACCGCTTTCGGAGATGCGCCATTTATCTTCCGGGATCTGCCGGGCCAGGCGTGCCGATGTTTCCAGGGAAACGGAAAAAGTTTTCAGGTCGCGGTTATTGACGCCGACCAGGTCCACTTCCGGACAGATGTGTTCCAGTTCCGCTTCATTATGGATTTCGAGCAGCACTTCCAGGGAAAGCGCCTTTGCCGTACCGGCCAGTTGCCGTACTTCCGCAACGGTAAGGTTGGCTGCGATCAGCAGGATCACGGAAGCGCCGTATGCCCGGGCTTCCAGCAGCTGGTATTCATCGATCATAAAATCCTTCCGCAACAGGGGCACCCGGGTTACAACGGCAGCTTTTTCGAGGTCGGAAAGCGACCCGCCGAAAAAATCGCAATCGGTCAGCACCGAAATACCGGACGCACCGCCTTTATCGTATCCGGTCACTACGGATTCTACAGGGGAAACGGCATTGATTACCCCTTTGGAGGGAGACCTCCGCTTGTATTCGGCAATGATGCCGGTACGTTGGGGATCGGCAAGCGAAGCTTTCAGCGATACCGTTGGCATGGAAAACAAGGGCTTTTTTTCCAGTTCGCGAACGGTTACCAAGGCTTTCCGCTCCGCCACTTCCCCTTTCTTACGCGCGATGATCGTATCAAGTATGTTCATCTGAATGGTTTAAAGTTAACCTTAATCGGGCAGCAGGTTTTCAAACCACCCGGTGCGTGATTCTACCCGTCCGGATCAGCTGGCTTTTTGCAGGCTGACCAGCCGGTCCAGCGCCCGGGCCGCCTTTCCGCTTTCCAGGCTTTCCACGGCAGCTGCGTACGCGTCCTCATACCCCGTATACTGACCGGTACAGTGCAGGGCCATGGCTGCATTGGCCAGCACAACGGCGTTCTGCGCCCAGGTTCCTTCTCCCCGGATAATGCGCTGGAAGATCTTTGCTGCTTCCTCCACCGAATTCCCTCCGTAAATATCGGAAGCACTTACGGTACGCTTGCCCAGCTCTTCCGGAGTGGCAATGCGCTCCCCTTTGTTCGTGATCACTTTGGTATCATTGGTTAGTGAAATCTCGTCATACCCATCGAGCCCGTGGATGATGGTGAAAGACTTGCCTGTTTGCTGGAGCAGGTAATTATAGATGCGGGCCATCTCGTTATTGTATACACCCACGAGCTGGAAAGCCGGCCGGGCAGGATTCACCATCGGTCCCAGCATGTTGAAGAAGGTACGCAGTCCCAGGCTTTTCCGGATGCCGGCTACGGTCTTCAGGGCCGGGTGAAAAAGCGGCGCATGGAGAAAGCAAATGCCTGCCACTTCCAGCTCCCGCTGCAAGGCATTACTTTCCTTCTTGAAGGAATAACCGAGCTGCTCCATCACATTCGACGCCCCGCTGACCGAAGTGGCGCCGTAGTTCCCGTGCTTGGCCACTTTCTGGCCGGCCCCGGCCACAATGAAACAGGCCAGCGTAGAGATATTGAACGTATTCTTTCCGTCGCCCCCGGTACCGACGATGTCCATAACGGCATGACCGTTCAGGTCAACCGGCACGCACAACTCGAGCAACCCGTCGCGGAAGCCCTGCAATTCTTCAATGGTAATGCTGCGCATCAGGAAAACCGTAATAAACGCAGCCATCTCCGGTTCGGTGTAACTACCTTTCCCGATATTGATGATCACTTCCCGGGCCTGGGCGCCGGTTAATGTCTTGTATTCAAAAAGGTGCTGGAGGATCTTCTTCATATAAATTTCATTGAACTGCGGTCCGGTACCGCAAGGTGATTGTTCGATCTGATGACCTATAAACAGGGTGCGGGCTACTGCTTCAGCCAGTTCCGTAAAATGACTTCGCCCTGCGGTGTCAGTACGCTTTCGGGGTGGAACTGCACGCCCTGCACATCGTATGATTTGTGCCGGAGGGCCATGATCATTCCCTGCCGGTCGCGGGCGGTAATTTCAAGTTCCTGCGGGAAGCCTTCTTCCGCCACCACCCAGCTGTGGTAGCGCCCTACCTCAAACTCTTCAGGGAGCCCGGAAAACAGGTGCGTTGCAGTGCCGTTTTCACTGCCTTTTGAGGAAGGTTCCGTAGTTCCTGGCCCTCCCGTTGCCGCCGTCCCGGCCAGCTGCAGGCAGGGTGTGGCGACCCCGTGGTAAACATTGGTAAGGTTCAGGAGGGTGCCCCCGAATGCCTCCCCGATGGCCTGGTGCCCGAGGCAGACACCAAGGATGGATTTTGTGGGCGCGTATTGTCGGATCAGGGGCAGCAGTAGTCCGGCTTCCGAAGGAATACCGGGGCCCGGCGAAAGAATGATCTTATCGAAAGCATCCACTTCTTCCAGCGGAATCTCGTCGTTCCGGCGCACTTCCACTTTTTCACCCGTGATCTTCTCGGTTAAATGCACCAGGTTATAGGTAAAGGAATCGTAATTATCGAAGATTAATATTTTCATGGTATCACTCCTGATTGGTGCTTCGTTCCACGAAGCGCTTAATGATTGCGGTCTGCCGTTAGCTGTTGATGGTTTCTGCCATTTTGATGGCATTCTTCAGGGCATTGAGTTTATGGGCCACTTCCTGCAGTTCATTTTCCGGTTGTGAGGCTGCCACTACACCTGCGCCGGCCTGGCAGTACAAGGTATTGTTACGGACCAGCAGGCTGCGGATCATAATGGCATGGTTGCAGGACCCGTTGAACCCGATGTACCCGATCGTACCTCCGTAAAAACTGCGGGCTGTCGGTTCAAAAGCATCGATGAGCTGCATGGCCTTGTATTTCGGTGCTCCGCTGAGCGTGCCAGCCGGGAAGGTGCGGCCGAGTACTTCAAAGGGGTTCGCATTTGAAGGTACCATGCCGGTTACCTCACTGACCAGGTGAATGACATGGGAATAATAATGCACCTGGCGGTAATGCTCCACCTGCACTTCGGTGCAAACCGTACTGAGGTCGTTGCGGGCCAGGTCCACCAGCATCACATGTTCTGCGTTTTCCTTCGGATCGGCCAGTAAGGCGGCGGCTGTCTGCCGGTCAACGGCATCATCCCCGGTGCGCCGGAAAGTACCTGCAATCGGATGGACCACGGCCTTTCCGTTCTGAATGATGAGCTGCGATTCCGGCGAAGACCCCATCAGCTTGTAATCGCCGTAATCGAAGAAGAACAGGTAAGGAGAGGGATTGATCGAACGCAGGGCGCGGTACACATTGATCTCGTCTCCCATGAACTGCTGCTGGTACCGCCGGCTGAGCACGATCTGGAACACATCACCACGGTAACAGGAATCAATGCCTTTCTGAACCATGTTCCGGTAGTCCGCATCCGTCATATTGGAAGTTTCCTCCGAAGTCAGGCGAAAGGGATACACCGGTACGTCCTTGCTCCGGATGACCGACTCCAGGCCCTCCAGTCCGCTTTCCACACCGGCCACCTGGTTCTCACACAGCAACAGCTCGTCCTTAAAATGATTGATGGCAATCACGTACTGGTACATCCGGTAGCGGGCCATTGGTATGCCGGTTTCTTCATTGCGCTTATCCGAGAAGCGAACGGTTTCGAACAGCTGTACGGCATCCCAGGTAGTGTAGCCATACAGGCCCTGGGCAAAGGCCGCACTTTTCGGGTCCGTGCTTTCCCCTTCAAATCGTTGGGTAAACTGCCACAGTACGTCTGCGATCTTCTGTCCGCTCAACGGAAGTTTTTGCGGGGACTGCCCGGGGAGTTTGAATTCTGCCCGGCCGGCATCGCTGATCTCAATTCCGGCAATGGCATTTACACAAATAAAGGAATAGCTGTTCTCCGAAGCATGGTGGTCGGTACTTTCCAAAAGGATCGTATCCCGGTATCGGTCCCGCAGGCGGAGGTAAATGCCTACAGGCGTATACATATCGGCCAGCATTTTTTTGACAACAGTTTTGACGGTCATTTTTTTCATAAATCGGTCTTCTTTCCTGCGGCTACCGTTATGGCCCGGATTTCGCAGTTTGTTCGGTGGAATGCTTCCCGTCGGGGCATAAAAAAAGCCCCGGGTATCCGGGGCCTGAATATGCTGATACATCATAGCAATGACATTACAGTACCCCGTTCGAGGATGTATGCCACCACCAATGTTTATTGATCATTTTATTCATTGCCCTGCAAATATGGGGAAGGATTCCAATACAGCAAAAAAATTTTATCATAAAAAGTGATTTCATATGCAGATCCAACACCGACAAACTGAAAACCGGGGCAAGTTCATTGTGCCCGGCGAAGAAGGTAACCCGCTGGCACAGCTCGTTTACACCCAACAGCAGCCCAACACCCTCATCATGGAGCATACCGAAGTAGACCCCGAACTGCGCGGTCAGAATATCGGATTTGAACTGGTATCGGCAGCCGTGGAGTATGCCCGTCAGAACGGCAAAAAGAT
>DATAGL010001100.1:0-1672 GCA_036263755.1 Chitinophagaceae bacterium
TGTTGCTTCCAAACTTTCAAAGATCTTTAAAGGCTTCGTGAAAAACCACCCGCTCTTTCGATTGGGAGGACAAAGTTACGGCCTTTTTTATTTCTACCAAATTTATTTTTCTGATTGTCAATGCTTTAACAAATAAATCAGGAACAAATAAGGCGATAAAATTTCGATTTTTAAAGAACTGACTTCCCGTTTTTTCTAAAAGCGGACTGCAAAGATACAGCTGCTCGTACATTCAAACCAAAATTATTTTTGATTTTCTATTAAAAAAAAGTGAAGGAATTCCACCTCTTTTCTAACGTCCCGGGAGATTCAAAAAGCGGATGCAAAGATAGGGAGAATAGGATTGCTATGCAACAAATTTCTTTCTTTCATTCTATAAAATTTTCTTAATGGCAGATTCTTCTTTCCCACCCATAATAAGCTAAAAAAGGGCGGTTCTTTATAGCCAGCTCATCCATCAAGCAGATGGTTTCATGATACACCATATAAACTCTTTTGCACCCTTTGACAGGTGCACACTCTCTTTTCTCCTGTTTACATTACCGGCCTCAGCGCCTTCCGCCTCCCATTAAACATTTATGATGAATACCCCGTGGAAGCCCGCTTCATCAAGGTTGAATTCAGTATCACCTGTTGATGAGGCACGCCCCTTTGTCTGGGGTGAAAGGACTGGAACAGGATCCGGGCCGCTTCCCGGCCAATTTCAAAAGCCGGTTGGGTTATGGTCGTTAAGGAAGGCTGCAGCAACGGGGCTGTTTCGAGGTTAGAAAAGGAAACGATCTTCAGGTCACCGGGAATGGACAGGTGCAGGTCGCGGCAAACCTGGTAGGTTGTCAGTGCCAGCCGCTCTACAGAGGCAAAAATGCCATCCGGGCGCTGGCCGGAACACAGGAGTTGTGCAATCAATGCATAATTCCGTTCCGGATCATGGCTGCCCTGAAGCACCAACCGGTCATCAGCCTCCCTCCCATGCTTTTGCAAGGCATCAATGTAACCCTGCATCCGCTTGATGCCAATGGACAGGTTCGGGGAAATGAGCAGGTAGGCAATCCGGGAACATCCCTGTTCCAGCAAGTGCTCCGTTGCCTTAAAAGAGCTGTTGTAATCGTCGGTCGTCACCCTGGCCGTTTCCAGTTCCGTGCATACCCGGTCAAAGAAAACGATCGGGACACCTTTGCGCTGCACTTCCTGCAGGTGGGCAATGTCCTCGGTCTGGGCGGAAAGCGACATCAGCACGCCATCCACCCTGCCGCACAGCAGGTGGCGAATGATGGCCGTTTCCTGTCCGTAGTCTTCATGGGTCAGATAGATAAGCACATGGTATCCTTTTTCCTGGGCAATGGTCTGGACGCCATTGATGGCCAGCGAAAAAAAGTTATTGGCAATCTCCGGAATGACCACGGCAATGGTCCTGCTTTTCTGGCGCCGTAAGGAAGAGGCGTACGGGTTGGGCTCATAATTAAGCCGGCGGGCAAGTTCCATCACCCTGCGTTTCGTTTCTGCACCAATATCATGGCTGTCCCGCAACGCCCGGGAGACGGTGGAAATGGAAACGTTCAGTTCCCGGGCCAGGTGCTTGATGTTTACAGGTTCCATAAACCGCAGATTAGCAGGATGATAAGGGGATGCATACAATTAAGATTACGGGATTGGGTTGCACGCAACGGCGCAG
>DATAGL010001101.1:0-2446 GCA_036263755.1 Chitinophagaceae bacterium
TAACATGATTTGATTTTTATGATCGTTGTGGTAAATGTATTGTTTTTTCCGGTTTCCCAGCCCGGCCGGAGCCTTGTTCCATACGCCCACCCAGGAACCTCCCATACTGCGGGAAGGGAATTTGGGGCAGCACCTGCCGGACCCGGGCTGGAGTTGCGGGGAACGAAAAAGGTGGGAAGCCGGCCGGAAAGGTTTTCATGTACGGGATTCAGCGGCACAAAATAGAAAAAGAACCGGGAAACCAAAATACGGAGAGGAATAGTACAGGGCCTTTCACCCGGCTCGTCCGTTCGATTCGCGGTACAATTGCTATTTTTAAAATAAAAATGCGATTCGGTAAATGGATCATACAGGATAACGGCATTGCATGGAATACAGCAGGACAGAACGGCTATATCATTCCCAGGGAGGAACTTACCTATATCCGCCGGCAGATCGACGGCACCCGGTACTATGAATGGATCCTTTCGGCTACCGATGAAGAATGGCTTTCCCAGGACGACCTCTTCGACCTCAACTTTGCTTTTGTATATGCGGCCGCCCGGTTTGGACTACCATTCGATTACGAAGTGTTCGACGCCACCCTGGAAGAGCAGTACGACCGCTTTGACGAAGAGGAAGAAGAGGAATTTTAAAAATGATGAGTCGGGAATCAATCAGTGGTGAAAGCCTGTAAGCATCAGCAACCTGGTCTCTTAAGCCGCGACGGTCCACAGGCGGAAACACGAACCGGTGACGGATGAACCTGAAGTTCTGCCCTACTTCCGCATCCTGCAATATTAAAGGCGCCCGGATAAATCCTCCGGGCGCCTTTGATTATAAAGATTGCTTGTCAACGAATCAACCATTCAACTCCAAATCCTTAAAAGGTCTTTTTCAGCAGGTCCGCCGGGATCTTTAAGTCGCCCCCTTCCTCCTGCCAGACGAGGGAGCTGATCCACCAGCGGCCTTCATTTTTCACGAGGGTAATGTAGTTAATGCCGCGCTGCGCCACCGGGCCGTTGGGCTCCATGCGGAACTGGTAGGCCGATTGCACCTGGGCGATGTTTCCGAACTGCTGGACCGTGCGGCCCAGTTCTTCTTCGTAGAAGCCGGACTGCAGGAAAAAGGGTTCGTTGGATTTCTGGTACTGGGCCGGTGACAGCTCGATGAACTGGAACCCGTTGGGTCCGTCTGCCATGGCACCCATTTTGGCGCCGGGCTGGAACAGGCCGTGGAACCGGTTCCAGTCGCGCGGACCGGCCGGGCCGGTAATGACCGCATAAACCGCTTTTACCATTGCATCCACCGAAGCCACATCGGCCGGGTTGGCGACTCCGGAAGCCGTGGCGGTGTTCCCTGCGTTCGGGTTCAGCCAGGCCTGCTGCACGCGTTGCTGCTGCGCACTGAGTCCGGTCATCGGCTCCAGCTTGTTCAGGCTGGTTTCGGTGGTGAACACCAGAGGCGCGCTCAGGTTCAGGGTGTCGGTACGTCCGTTGGCGGTACGTCCTACCCGAACGGTCAGCTGGTCGCCTTCCTTCAGCGCGCTTTTCAGGCTGTCGATCACTTTAGGCAGGTTCACCTGCGTCAGGCGCACGCCGTTGATGGCATACAGCTCGTCGCCCGGCTGGTAACCCATCTTTTTGCCGAAGTCGTTGAATTTCGACTGCTGCCCGATGGTCCAGATGCCCTGCTTGTTGGGTACAGGGGCAAAGCCTCCGAAGGAAGGCACTTTGCGCTCGGTCTTCGGGGTAAACCGGATGCCGGCCAGGCCGAAATAGGATTCATACGGAATGGGTTCCGATCCGCTCACATGGCGGCGCAGGAACGCTTCGATTTCCGGGTAGGTAAGCCGGCCGATTTCGGCAAACAGGGCCTCATCTTCAAAGAAATTGTTTTTGCCATAGCGAACGCCCAGGTCATGGGTGAGGTTCTTCAGGCCGTAATGCCCGTTGGACAGGTGCAGCAGGTATACGTCGAGGACGGCTGCAATGAGGGCGCCTTTCTCGTACACATTGCCGTATTCCCCGTGGTATTTGCCGGCACTCTCGCGGCTCATCGTTGTAAAGGAAAGGGTATCGTTGTACTGGGTGCGCGAGTTGGTGATTTTGGCGGAAAGCTTGGACAGGAACTGCGGCACCGGGTTCAATCCGTTGACCACCTGGATATGATGGGCCGTGTATTCCGTTACCCCTTCATACAGCCAGAGGTGCTGGGAAAGCACCGGTTTGATAAAGTTGAACTCTTTCACCTCGCGGGAAGCGATGTTCAGCGGGGTGATGATGTGCTGGAATTCATGCGAGGAGATATCCACGATGGAGCTGCGGAGCTGCTGGGCCGGCACCTCGGGGAGGTAATAGAAAGAGGAGGTCTGGTGTTCCAGGGCGCCCATCAGCCCGGGAGGAAAGGAATGCTGCAGCGAGGGGTCCTTGAAGTAGTACAGGAACGCGTACCGGTCGGCCGGCAG
>DATAGL010001102.1:0-6419 GCA_036263755.1 Chitinophagaceae bacterium
CGCCGCTATAACAATGATGAGATCTTCGGCAGCTTTACCGCCGAGCTGGACATTACCCGCGACCTGAAGCTACGCGGGGTATTCGGCGGAACCGTACGGTCGAACCACGCCTTCAGCCGCACGCTGGGACTGACCTTTTCCCCCGGCGGCAGCTACGGGCAGAACCTTCCGGTGAGCGACGACAACTACAAATCGCTGCTGACCAACACCCAGCTGATCGCCGAGTACAAGAAGCGTCTGGGCGATCATGACTTCGGCCTGCTGGTGGGCGGTTCCAACGAGTCATCGCGCGAAGAGGGCAACAACTTCGGCTACTTCTTTGCCGACCCGTTCCTCGGCGTGCCCACGACCGGAACGGAAATCGACCGGGTAGGCCTGCGCTCCACGCCGCAGCGCACTTCCGAATGGAGCCTGAACTCGGCGTTTGGCCGCGGCAGCTACTCCTATAACGAAAAGTATTTCGGGGAAGTTTCCTTCCGCTACGACGGTTCCTCGCGGTTTCCGAAAGACATCCGCTGGGGCTTTTTCCCTTCGGTGAGCGCTGCCTGGAGACTGACGGAAGAAGAATTCATGAGCCGTATCCGCGACAACGTGGGCGAGTTCAAATTACGGGCTTCGTATGGCGTGCTGGGCAACCAGAACGTAGGCGCCTACCAGTACCAGACCACGTTCTTCAACTATGCGAATGCGTATGCGTTCAACGAACAGATCGTGGGCGGTGCCGGCTATACGCTGGGTAACCCCGAGATCACCTGGGAGAAGGCCGCCACCTTTAACGCCGGTATCGATGCCACGCTGCTGAACCGCCGGCTCAACATTACCCTTGAGGCGTTCGACAAGGTAACCAGCGACATCCTGGTGCGGCGGGCCGACGTGCCGGAAATCTTCGGCGCCGATTTCGCCGATTACAACGCCGCCAAGGTGCGCAACCGCGGATGGGAAGTCAGTGCTACCTACCGCATCCCGGGCACGGTGTTCTCGCACACGTTCAGCGCCAACCTGGCCGATAACCGCAACGAGCTGCTGGAGTATACCTTTGGCGCCACGGAAGCCGCGGAACGCAGGGAGGAGTTTGAATTCGTACGGAGAGTGGGCCTGCCCATCACCGTATACCAAGGCTACCGCCGCGACGGTTACTTCCAGACGCCGGACGACGTGAAGAACTACGCCAAGCCGGTGAATGCCACTGTGGCCCCCGGCGATATCCGCTTCAAGGACAAGAACGGCGACGGGCTGATCGACGACCAGGATAAGTACATCCTCGGCAACCCGTTCCCCCGCTATACGTTCGGTTTCAACTACAATGTAACGTTCAAGGCGTTCGACGCCCAGATCTTTATCCAGGGTGTGGGCCGCCGCGAGCTGATGATCCGCGGTGAGCTGGTGGAGCCGTTCCACGTAGGCTATTCCGGTACGCTCTACGAGCACCAGACCGACTACTGGACCCCGACGAACCCGAACGCCCGCTGGCCCCGCCTGGCGGAAAACGGAAGTCCTTCCATTCAGAACAACTATCGCACCGGTTCCGACGTCTATCTGTTCGATGCGGCCTATGCCCGCCTGAAGAACGTGCAGATCGGCTACAACCTGCCGCCCGGCATTGCCCAGCGGGCCCGCATCAAAAGCGCGCGGTTGTACCTGACCGGACAAAACCTGCTCACGCTGACCAACCTGAGCTTCATTGACCCGGAGAACACGGAGTTCGGCAACAACACAGGGTTGAACGCCAACGCCAACAGCGGACGCGCCTACCCGTTGCCGGTATTTTACGGAGCCGGCTTAAACATCACTTTCTAATTCAAAACAGTTCATTCAATGCTATTGAAATATTTTAAGGCCGTTCCTGCTTTCCTGCTGCTCTCCCTGGCCATGGGCGGGTGCAAGAAGCTGGACCTGGCGCCTACCGACCGGTTTTCGGAGCTCACCTTCTGGCAGGTGCCGGCCAATGCGAACAACGCACTGAACAACGTGTACAACCGGATGTACACCAGCGGCTATTTCTTCAACAATGAAGGGCTGAGCGATAACGCCGTCAGCCGCGAAGGCATCACTGCCGCGCTGGCCAGCGGAAACTTTACACCCACGCTGTCGCGCTTCATCGAGGAATGGGATTACTATTACACCGGGATCAAAGCGGCCAACATTTTCATTGCCAATATTGACCAGAGCACCGGGATCGATGCCGTGACCCGGGAGCGGATGAAAGGGGAAGCCCGCTTTATCCGCGCGTTCCATTACCACCGCCTGGTGAACTGGTGGGGGAAGGTTCCCCTGCTGACGCGCGACATCACGCCGGACGAGGCCAAGACCATTGACCGTGCCGAGCGTTCCGAAGTGCTGGAGTTTGTCCTCGCCGAGCTGGATGCCGCTGCCGCCGTGCTGCCCACCCGCAACCAGTATGCGGCTGCCGACCGCGGCCGGATCACCAAAGGTGCGGCCAAGGCCTTAAAGGCCCGCGTGCTGCTGTATGAAGGCGACCGGATGCAGGATGTGGTGACCATCTGCGAAGAGCTGATGAACAACCAGAGCGAAAACGGTACGTACAGCCTCGTTCCGAAGTATGAAGACATCTTCAGTCCGGCCAATGAATACAACAGTGAGGTCATCCTCGACCTGCAGTATGTGCCGAACCAGCGTACCTGGGGCGAATACTTCGATTACGCGCCCCTTTCCGCAGGTGCCCGGACCAGCGGGATGGCACCCACCCAGGAACTGGTGAACAGCTACATCATGCTGAACGGAAAGCGGATCAATGAAGCCGGTTCCGGGTATGATGAAGCCAACCCGTATGCCAACCGCGACCCGCGGCTGGGCGCCACGGTGGTGGTACACGGAGCCAACTGGAGGAACCAGAACGGAACGAACCAGACGATCTACATCCGTCCCGGTTCCGACCCGGATCCTTCCGCCAAGAACGAGTACAAAGCTTCCGGTCAGGGTACGGCCACCGGCTACTACTGGAGGAAATATTACGATCCTACTTCCACGGCTAACTTCAGCTCCGGCCTGAACCTCATCCTCATCCGCTATGCGGAAGTGCTGCTGATGTACGCCGAAGCGAAGGATGCCCTGGGGCAGATGACCGAAGAGGTATGGAACAAAACGATCCGCCCGCTGCGCGCCCGTGCCGGCTTCACCGATCCGGCCGCGCTTTCCTATCCGGGCGGCGACCTGACGGAAGTGATCCGCAACGAGCGCCGGACGGAGTTTGCCCTGGAAGGCCTGCGCATCGACGACATCCGCCGCTGGAGGATCGCCGAAGACGTGCTGAACGGCTGGGCGCACGGTGCCCGTTACGAAGATCCTTCGGTGGACAACGGATACATCCGCGCGCAGCTGCGCACCTTCGATCCGTCGAAGCATTACCTCTGGCCCGTTCCGGCCGCCGAGCGGGGCAAGAACCCGAACCTGGATCAAAACCCCAACTATTAACGTCAACCATTCCTGACTATTTAAAAGCGCTTATATGAAACACGTACGCATACCGCTTCTTTCCCTGCTTTCCTTCTTCGTGCTGCTGACCGGCTGCTCCAAGGATGACCGGGACATTAACATGAACATTTCCGAGGTGAATGCCATCTTCGCCCCGAACGATAATCTTTTTGTCAAGCTCGAACCTTCATCCGCGGCTTCCGTGGGTTTTGAGTGGGAACAGGCCCGTGCCGAAGACGGCTCGCTGGTGATGTATGAAGTGGCCTTCGACGAAGAGGACGGCGACTTCAGCAGCCCCGTGTACAAGATGTCGTCCGACGGCAACGGCGTGCAGCCCCGGCTGACCCTGAGCCACAAGGACCTGAACCGAATCGCCAATATGGCCGGCATCGGGTCGCTCGAAACCGGCTCGCTGAAATGGACGGTACTGGCCTCCAAAGGCACCAACGTAAAGCGCTCAGGCCTTTCGCGCACCATCACGGTGGAGCGCCCGGCCGGCTTTGCCGAAATCCCCAATGAAGTATACCTGACCGGCTCCGGCACCGAAGGTGGTGAAAACCTGACCACGGCCCTGAAGATGAAGTCCACGGGTCCCGGTGAGTTTGAGATCTACACCGAGCTGAAGCCCGGCACCTACCGCTTTGTAAACGGCACCACCGGAACACCCGTATCGTACGAGGTGCAGGAAACCTTCCTGAAGGAAGGCGACGGCACCGAAACGCCGGTGACCACGCCGAAAGTATACCGCATCCGGCTGGATTTCAACAACGCTGTGGTGACCATGGAAGAGGTAGTGAAAGTAGGCTACTGGTTCGCCCCGCGCAACGCCATTGAAGCCGAACTGGATTATACCGGTAATGGTGTGTTCAAAGCCGAAGACGTGCCCATCGAATTCCGCCAGGAAAGCTGGGGCCGCGACGAGCGCTACAAGTTCCGCATGACGCTGAAGGCAGCTGACGGTACCGAGATCGTGGAAGACTGGGCCAGCGCCAACCGCGACAACAGCCGTCCTTCCGCAAATACGCCTGCCGCCTGGTACAACGTATTCAAGCAGGACGTCAACCAGTGGGATTATACGTTCAAGTTCCCGACGGAAGCCGATATGAAGAACGTGGATCTCATCCTGAATTTCAACACCGAGGCCGCCTACAATCACCAGGTGGTCATCCAATAAAACATGCTATCCATGATCCGGAAACAGCTTTATACCGCAATGGCCCTGTGCGCCCTGCTGCTGGTGCAGTCGGGGTGTAAGAAAGACTACGACGACGGCAGCACCGGCACCCCGCGGCCCGGCCAGGCGGCGATCGAATGGGAAAAGGCCGCCGACAGCAGCACGGCAGCCCTCGTCCAGAAGTTCTGGAATGCCTCAGGCAACTACTTTAACGAAAAGAACACGAACACGAACTTCCACTACTGGCCGCAGGCGCACGCGCTCGACGTGCTGGTGGATGCGTATGTGCGCACCGGCAAGGCCGAGTACAAAGAGCTCATGAACAAGTGGATGACCGGGGTGAAGGCGAAGAACGGCGGTTCTTTTCTGAACGAGTTCTACGACGACATGGAGTGGAACGCCCTGGCCATGCTGCGGGCCCATGAAGCTACCGGGGAAGCGGTGTACAAGGAAGCGGTGGATGCGGTGTGGGCCGATATCAAGACCGGCTGGAACAACACCATGGGCGGCGGTATTGCCTGGCGCAAGGCGATGCCGTATTACAAGAACACCCCGGCGAACGCGCCGGCCGCGATCCTGGCCGCCCGCCTGTACAAAAAGTTCAACAACCCTGATGATCTTGTCTGGTCGAAGAAGATCTATGCCTGGCTGAAGGACAGCCTGTACAACAAGTCCACCGGATGGGTGTACGACGGCATCAATTCCGACAACGACGGCAAGCGGAACACTACCTGGAAGTTCACCTACAACCAGGGTACCTTCATCGGGGCCGCCACGGAGCTGTATTCGATCACCAACGACCAGGCGTACCTGAACGACGCGCTGCAGGCGACCAGTTTCGCCCTCACGGATGCGGGCATCACCAACTTCAACGACAACCTGCTGCGCGATGAAGGCGGCGGCGACGGCGGCCTGTTCAAGGGCGTGCTTGTACGGTACCTGACCCAACTGGTGCTGGCCCCGGGCATGCTCTCCTCGGACAAAACCCGCATCGTCAATTTCCTGAAGCACAACGCCCAGACGCTGTGGAATACCGGTACGGACAAAAACAACCTGCTGTACGGCCCTTACTGGAAAACGCCCCCCGGCGCCAGTACCGACCTGACCATACAGCTCAGCGGCGCCACGCTGATGGAAGCGATGGCCTTACTGAAAGAGAAAGACCTGCTGTAGCAAAAACAGCTGTAAAATAAAAAAGCCGTGCATCCTGAAGGACGCACGGCTTTTTTATGGCCCGATCCGCCGGCAAAGGGACCGGCGCAGGAAACCTGCTTCAATAGGTGCCGCCAACAATGCGCTTGTCGAGGTGGGCAAAGCGGCCTTCGATCCTGGGCAGTCTGGCCGGTATATTCCGGGCCGATGAGGTGTCCGTGAGCGACTTCATAAAAGCAATGAGGTCGGCCTTTTCGGTATCGGTGAGGTTCAGCTTTTCCGGCAGGATCATGAAGAAGGGCAGACCTTTCATGCCCGGCCGCATATCCTTGAAGAATTTCACCCCGCCGGCATCCTCGTAAAAATCCACCACTTCCTCCAGCGTGGCGAACACGCCGTTGTGCATGAAGGGTGCCGTCAGGGCTACGTTGCGGACCGTCGGGATCTTGAACGAAAAATGCGTGAAGGGAGTCCCGAAAACTTTGGAAGCACCGGTATCGGGATCCAGCTGGAATACGTCCATCTTCTTTTTCATCGGTACGCCGATCGGGCGGTGGTCGGTGAATTCGTAATAAGGCGGCAGGGCGCCGGAGAACAGGGGTGCATAATGGCAGGTGCCGCATTTGGCCTTGCCCATGTACAGGTTGAACCCCCGGATTTC
>DATAGL010001103.1:0-2298 GCA_036263755.1 Chitinophagaceae bacterium
CGTTGCCCAGCAGGTTAAAGGAGAGGACGAGCAGCATGATGGCAAAGCCGGGCGCCAGGGCCAGCACCGGGTTCTGGGTGATGATGAAGTTGTAGTTCTCCTTGATCATCAGCCCCCAGCTGGGCTGCGGCGGCTGTACACCCACGCCCAGGAAGCTGAGGCCGGCTTCGATGACGATGGCCGAGGCGAAATTACCCGCGGCAATCACCAGGATCGGCCCGAGGATATTGGGCAGGATGTGCCGCCCGATGGTGCGCAGGTGCGAAAAGCCCAGCGCCCGGGCCGCTTCCACGTACTGCAGCTCGCGGGTTACCAGCACCTGGCCGCGCACCAGCCGCGCCACGTTCACCCACATCGTCAGCCCCACGGCGATGAACACCTGCCAGAAGCCCTTGCCCAGCAGCAGCGTAATGGCAAACACCAGCAGCAGGGTCGGGATGCTCCAGATGACATTGATGAGCCACATGATGATATTGTCTGCCCGGCCGCGGAAGTAACCGGCCAGCGCCCCCAGCACAATGCCCACAGTCAGCGAAATGACCACGGTGATCAGGCCCACGCTCAGGCTGACGCGCGTGCCGATGATGAGGCGGCTGAGGATGTCGCGACCATAGGCGTCAGTACCGAGCACGAAGCGGCGGGTAACCACCGGGTCGGGGGCCAGCGCCCCGCGGTGAAAGACCACCGGCTCGGAAAGATCCACATCAATAAAGCGCTCCGCCCGCAGGCTGTCGCCCTGCCAGCGGGTGGCCGTTACGGGCAGGTAAGTGTAACGGTCCGGGGCACCCGAAACAAGGCGCCGGAAAAAGCCGGCCCGGGCCGGCTCCTCTTCTTTCTTCAGTACGACAAAGGTTTGCCGGTAGCCCGGCTTGCGGCCCCCGATCTCCAGGATGATGCGGTTGGCAAACGGAGAGGGATCGGGCGCCAGCCAGTAACCGAACAGGGCCACGAATACCGAAAGGGTAATGAGTACTGCACCCGCCATGGCGGCCCGGTTGCGGCGCAGCCGCCGCCCCGCCGCATCCCAGAATGATCCGCTTCGGTTCATGGGCGAGAAGTTACGGCTATTTTGTTTTCCGCCCCTTCCAGGTGTAAACGCCCGCCTGGCCCAGCGCACCGGCCGAAACGGTATACAGCATATGAAAAGGCTGCAGCAGGGGAAAGAGCCGCAGCTCCTTCTTCTTTCCGTAGAAGGCAGCCACGGCCCGGACAAACGGCCATTCGATCACTGTTTTCAGCACCAGAAGGGCCAGTGCTGCCCAGAGGTAGTGCAGATTCCAGAGGGCCCCAGCCAGCAGCAACGGCAGCGCGGCATTGAGCGCAAATACCAGCACCAGTACCCAGAAGATCCGGCGATCGCTGTAAAAGCGGGTCTTGCTGGCCCAGCGCATCCGTTGCCGCAGAAAGGCCCGCAGGGTTGGTTCGGTGCCCGTGGTAACAATGGCCGGCTCCGCTTTGAGGTAGGCAGCGCGGCCGGGGTAGCGCCCCGCGATCTTGTGCATCAGCAGCATATCGTCGCCCGAGGCAATGCCGTCGATCCCGCGGAAGCCCTCCACCTCGTAAAAAGCCGCACGGGGGTAGGCGAGGTTGGCCCCGTTGCACATGCTGTGGGCCCCGGCATGCACCGAGGCGGCAGTGATGCCCTGCAGCACGAGGAAGTCGAGTTCCTGGAACCGGTGCAGTCCGCCCGCCCCGCCTTCCATCGACACCGGCGCGGCCACAAAGGCCGGATGGCGCTCTTCGACGAACAGCATCATCGTCCGCAGCCAGTCGGCACCCATCCGGCAGTCGGCATCCGTGGTCACGATCCATTCGCCCCTGGCGGCGGCAATGCCGGTTTCGAGGGCTTTTTTCTTCCCCGAACCTTCCTCCAGTAAAACGAGCCGGAAGCCCGCCGGCGCTTCCTGTCGGAACAAGACTGCGGTGGCATCTTCGGAGTGGTCGTCCACCAGGATGACCTCGAACAGGTGCGCGGGGTACCGTTGCCGGGAAAGGCAGGCTACCAGTGCTGGTATGTTCTGCGCTTCGTTGCGGGCCGCCACCACCACGCTTACGCGGGTCACCGGCTCCCGCTCCGGGGCCACCCAGGCCGGCACCGCCTTCCAGGCCCGGTAGTAGAACCGGATCAGGACCGCATAACCGGCCAGCAGGAGAAGGGGAAGCCACAGCATGAAGGGCAAAAATAGCTTAAGGAGGGATAGGGAATTGGGTATTGGGAATTAGTTGATCCGTTGATGGGTTGAAAAGGTGGCGCACAGAGATAACAGAGGAGCAGAGTGAAACAGAACCATCGGGCAC
>DATAGL010001104.1:0-1589 GCA_036263755.1 Chitinophagaceae bacterium
GGCCGCGGGCAGCGGCCGGCCGGTGAAAGGTCGGTAGGCATCAGGCCTCGGCCACGGGGGCTTCGGCGTTGCGCAGTGCGCTGATCTCTTCCTGGAGGGCTTCCAGGAATTCATCAATCTGCTTGCGGGTGATGGTCAGCGAAGGAAGGAGGCGGATGACATTGGGCTTCGCTTCCCCGGTAAAAATATTATGGTTCTGCAGCAGGTTGCGGCGCAGGTCTTTGAGGTCTGCAGGTACGTCGAAGCCCACCATCAGTCCGCGGCCGCGGATGTTCTCGATGCCTTCAATCGTCTTCAGGCGGTTCATCAGGTACTGGCCCCGCTGCTTGGCCATTTCAATCAGGTTTTCCTGTTCCAGCACTTCCACCACGGCCAGGGCGGCGGCGCAGGCCAGGTGGTTGCCGCCGAAGGTGGTGCCCAGCATGCCGTGCTTCGGCTGGATCTGCGGGGCAATGAGCAGGCCGCCGATCGGGAAGCCGTTGCCCATGCCTTTGGCCATGGTATAGATGTCGGCATTCACACCGGCATGGTCGAAGGAGAAGAACTTGCCGCTGCGTCCATAGCCGCATTGTACCGAATCACCGATGAACAGGGCTCCGTTCTGGTCGCAAAGACGGCGGATCAGCTGCACGAACGAGTCGGTGGCTACATTGATGCCGCCCACGCCCTGTATGCCTTCCACGATCACCGCAGCGATGTTGCCCCCTTCGGTCTGGAAGTGCGCTTTCAGCGCGGCTTCGTCGTTGAAGGGAAGGAAGTCCACGTTGTCCGTTTGGTTCACCGGGGCTACGATGGCCGGGTTGTCGGTAACGGAAACCGCCAGCGAAGTGCGGCCGTGGAAGGCCTTTTTAAAGGCCACGATCTTTTTGCGTCCGGTATGGAAGGAAGCGAGCTTCAGGGCATTTTCGTTGGCCTCGGCACCGCTGTTCACCAGGAAGAGCTGGTAGTCTTCTTTCCCGCTGAGCTTGCCGAGCTTGTCGGCCAGTTCCTGCTGGACGGGGATGCGCACCGAGTTGGAATAAAAAGCAATGCGGTTCAGCTGCTCCTCGATGCGTCGTACCCAATGCGGGTGGGTATGGCCGATGGAAATGACGGCATGCCCCCCGTACATATCGAGGTACTGCACACCGTTTTCATCCCATACATAGGCGTCTTTTGCTTTTACAATGTTGATGTCATTGATCGGGTAAACGTCGAAGAGTTTCATCTTACTTTTTTTGTTCCGCCAGGGCCCGGCATCCGCAAAGGATGCGAAGAGGAGGCGGGTTATGTCTAAAAATAGTTTGCTTTCAGATTCAGTCCGGCCCGTTCGTCGAAACCGAACAGCAGGTTCATGTTCTGTACCGCCTGGCCGGACGCCCCTTTCAGGAGGTTGTCGATGGCTGAATGCACTACCAATTTGGCGCCAACCTTTTCGATCTGGAGCACGCATTTATTCGTATTCACTACCTGTTTCAGGTGCAGGGGCTCCCGCGTGACCACAGTAAAGGGGTGCTCGCGGTAAAAATCTTCATACAGCGCCTGCAGTCCTTCGGCGGACCGGTCCGTTGCCACTTGCGAGGAGATAAAGATACCCCGGGTAAAATCAC
>DATAGL010001105.1:0-9564 GCA_036263755.1 Chitinophagaceae bacterium
TAAAAGTCGAAGATGGTGGTGCCGAACATTTCCTTGAAGCCCTTTTTGAGGTAGCATTCATTCATCGTCACCTTGCGGCTGAGTTCTTTAATAGTAATGGGCTCCCCGATTTGCTGGATGAGGATCTCCCGGGCACGCAGGATCTTGTCGCGGTCGGCCTCGTTGGCCAGGAACTTACAGGTGACCGTGTCGATCTCTTTTTCGCCCAGCATGCAGTCCAGCCCGTAAAGCAGCAGCATCTGGGTCTGCGCGTTCACGTAAATGTTCTCCAGCGTATCGGTGTAGTTATGATTCAGCAGCCCTTCCAGCACTACCCGTGTTTTGTTGCAGATGGGCAGCGTTTTGGTGAAGGAAGACGTATAGGTAAAGGAAAGCACTTTGTCGCTCAGGTCTGAAAGGGTCATCCGCGACTTTACATATTGCGAAAGCACCGAAGCGTTGAATACAAAGCCGAGCACGTCGAGGCTGTCCCGCTTTTCCCCGCAATGGCTGGATTCATGGGCCCGGCACCGGCTGCATTCGTTCTGCAGCTGGCGGCAGTAGATCTGCCCGGTCACGCAGAAGCGCAGTTCCAGGTAGCTGCCCGCCGGATCCTGCGCGTCGAAATGGTACCTCAGCATGCCGGTATCTTCCGCCATCCAGTTGGCAGGCTTGGCAAACCGCTTGATGGAGTAGGAAACCGAGCCCGGTATATGGCGCTCCGTTTCCACGGCCAGCTGTTCATGCAGTTCCGGGCGGTTGGCGATAAGATCGAATACAGGGGCTTCAGGCATGTGGTGCAAAAGTACAGCGCGCTTTCCGGTTTTGCCGCAGCGGCTGCCTGCTGAATCGTCATGGCAGTGTTAAACTCTTGCCGCAATTCGCTTATTTCATACTTTCGCCGTATGCAGTTGAACGAAAGCACCCTTCCCGATTTCCAGCATACCCTGGCCGGCGAAATATCCATATCCGGCGTAGGCATCCATACCGGACAGAACGTGGAAATGATCCTGAAGCCCGCCGAACCGAACACCGGCTTCCTTTTCAAGCGCATCGACCTGCCCGGCGCTCCTTCGGTGAAAGCCGATGTGGACAATGTAGTGGAAACCACCCGCAGCACCACCATCGAAGCCAACGGCGCAAGGGTCAGCACCATTGAACACCTGATGGCGGCCCTGGTAGGCAACCAGGTGGACAATGTGCTGATCGAGATCAACGGTCCGGAAGTACCGATTCTCGACGGGAGCGCCGCCCCGTTCGTGGACGTGATCGCCCGGGCCGGCCGTCAGCAGCAAAGCGCGCCGAAGATCTGGTACCAGCTGCAGCACAACGTCTCTTTCTCCGACGAAGGCAAGAAAGTGGAGATGGTGGCCCTCCCCTACGCCGAATTCCGCATCAATACGTTGATCGACTTCAATTCGCCCGTGCTGGGCACCCAGCATGCCGCCATCAAGCATATTTCCGAATTCAACGAGGCGGTGGCCCCCTGCCGCACCTTTTCGTTCTTTCACGAGCTCGAATACCTGATGGACCACAACCTCATCAAGGGCGGCGATATCAACAACGCCATCGTGGTGGTGGACAAGCCCGTGACCGAGGAGCAGGTGGCCCGCATTGCCAAGGTATTCAAGAAGCAGGACGTCAAAGTGAACGAAGGCGGCATCCTCAACAACCTGGAGCTGCGCTTCCCCAACGAGCCGGCCCGCCACAAGCTCCTCGACGTCATCGGCGACCTGGCGCTGGTGGGCTATCCCTTCAAGGCGCATATCATCGCCAACCGGCCCGGCCATGCGTCGAACGTGGCCTTTGCCCGCAAGATCAAGGAGCACATCAAGAAGAACCGCCATAAAATGGCCATCCCGCCGTACGACCCGAACAAGCCGCCGGTGGTGGACATTCACGGCATCGAAAAAAAGCTGCCGCACCGTTATCCTTTTCTGCTCATCGACAAGGTGATCGAGCTCAATGAAAAATTCGTGGTGGCCGTAAAGAACGTTACCTACAACGAGCCGTTCTTCCAGGGCCACTTCCCCGGCAACTGTGTGATGCCGGGCGTATTGCAGGTGGAAGCCCTGGCGCAGGCCGGCGGCATCCTGACCATTCCCGACGATCCGGACAACGATTACGATACTTACTTTCTGAAGATCGACAACTGCAAATTCAAAAATAAAGTGGTCCCCGGCGATACGATGATCCTGAAGATGGAACTGAGTAATCCGGTACGCCGTGGGATTTGTGAAATGAAAGGGACTATTTTTGTGGGCGAAAAATTAGTGGCAGAAGCCGACATGGTTGCTCAAATTGTAAAGAAACCTAAAGAAAGAGTATGATTTCCCCGCTGGCGTCCATTCATCCAAGTGCAGTTTTGGGCAACGATGTAACTATAGATCCTTTCGCAGTTATCCACGAAAATGTAACCATCGGCGACGGCACGCACATCATGTCGCATGCCGTGCTCTTTCCCTTCAGCCGCATCGGCAAGAGCTGCCGCATCTTCCCCGGTGCGGTCATCGGTGCCGTGCCCCAGGACCTGAAGTTCATTGGCGAGGAAACCACAGCCGAAATCGGCGACAACACCACCATCCGCGAATGCGTGACCATCAACCGGGGCACGAAGGACAAATTTAAAACCGCCATCGGCAGGAACTGCCTGATCATGGCGTATGCACACGTGGCGCACGACTGCATGGTAGGCAACAACGTGATCCTGGCCAACAGCGTGCAGCTGGCCGGCCACGTGGAAGTAGGCGACTACGCCAACATGGGCGGCCTTTCCGGCGCCAACCAGTTCACCCGGATCGGCGCACATACCTATATTGCCGGCCATACGGTGGTGCGCAAAGACGTGCCCCCCTTCATCAAAGCCGGGCGCGAGCCGATGTCGTATGCCGGCATCAACCTCGTAGGCCTGCAGCGCCGCAAGTTCGAGCCGGAGCAGATCCAGGCCATCTCCGATATCTACCATATCCTTTTTGTGCAGCGGCATACCACCTCCACGGCCATCGGGCTCATTGAAGCCACGGTCAGCGATACCCCCGTAAAGCAGGAGATCCTCCAGTTCGTAAAAGATTCCCGGATCGGTATCATCAAGCGCTACTCGAAAAGCGGAGAGGATGAGGATTGAGCTTTCCGGTGCGGGCAAACGCTTCAACCGGGAGTGGATCTTCCGTAACGTGCACCTGCAGCTCCGGTCCGGCACCGCCTATGCCATCACCGGTTCCAATGGTTCGGGCAAGTCCACCCTCCTTCAGCTCATCGGCGGCATGTTCCAGCCCAGCACGGGCCGCCTCACTTATTTTACCGGCGACGCCCCGCTTCCCCCGGACCAGGCCTACCGCCACCTCAGTTTCTGCGCCCCCTACCTGGACGTAGTGGAGGAAATGACGCTCACCGAATTCCTGCACTTTCATTTCCGGTTCAAGCCCTCCTACCAGGGCATCACCGTTCCCGCCATCATCGAGGTGATCAGCCTGCAGGCCGCCGCCGGCAAGCAGATCCGCTATTTTTCCTCCGGCATGAAGCAACGCGTAAAGCTGGCCCAGTGCATCTTCACCGACAGTGCCGCCCTGCTGCTGGATGAACCCTGCAGCAACCTCGACAGCACCGGCATCGCCCTGTACCACGACCTCATCGGCCGCTACGGCACGGACCGGCTCATCGTGGTGTGCAGCAATGATGAAGTGGAATACCGGTTCTGTACCGAGCACATCCGCATATCCGACTATAAATGAGCAGAGCGCCCCGCCCTGCTGCTGCCGGCGCGCCATTTCATAAAGGGTTTTTCCACCAAAAGAAAAAATACGGCTGAGCCTATCAGTACCGCGATTGCCATGACCAGGCCGTACAGCAGCGCCGCTGCAGCGCCCCCCGTTTCCCCGCCCAGGTAGCGGATAAGGTGGCCGACGCCTGAAATGATCCCGAAATGCAGGAGGTAGATGGAATAGCACATGCCGCCGATGACCACGATCAGCGGCCGGGAAAAAACGGCTTTCAGTCCCGGCTGGAACAGGACGCAATAAAACAGCAGCAGCAAGGCCCCCAGCTTCACCAGGGCAAGAGCCCGGTGCTCCAGCGAAGGCAGGAAAAGAAAGAGCAGGAGGGAAACGAGGCCTACCCAGAACGGGAGCGGCCGCTTCCGCGGCGGATCGAGGTACAGGTCGGTGATCAGCAGCCCGCCGGTAAAATAATGCAGCATCTTCAGCAGGTGCGGCAGGCCCCAGTCGCCGTGCCAGTAGGCGGCGCTGCCCAAGGTGACCACCACCAGGATCGCCCGCCGCAGCGCTTTTGACCGCAACCGGAACAGGAGGCAGAGCAGGGGCGCCAGCAGGTAAAACTGCACCTCCACTTCGAGCGACCAGGCCACGGGCAGCACCCGGGAAAATTCCCCGAAATACAGTGTATGCACATACAGCAGGGAGGCCAGCAGGTGCGGGGCCAGCCCTTCCACCGTATAGGAACGGAGCACCCCCACATGAAGGACAAAGAACAGGAGCAGGGCCACTACATACGGCGGCACGATCCGCGTGAGGCGGCGGAGCCCGTATTCTTTCAGGGGTAACGGCCGGCCCAGGCCCAGGTGGCCGCGGGCAAACGGCAGCCCGAGGATAAAGGCGCTGATAGCGAAGAACAGGCCCATGCCGTGGCCGTTCTCCAGGATGAATCCCTGCACGGCCGGATGCGTGATGAGGCGGCCGTCGTACAGTTCCCGGTTCAGGTAATTCGGAAGGTGCAGCAGGAAGGCGACCATGAAGATGGCGAGGAAGCGGAGCCCGTCCAGTTCGGGCAGGTAATTCGTGGAGCGGGACACCCGGCGGAAACGCTGAAAAAAGGATGCGGCTGCCATGAACTTACCTTACCGTTTGCTGGCGATCAGCAGGTTCAGATCGGTATATTTCAGGTGGAACCGTTCGCTCAGGTAGAAGTTGGTCAGGGCACCCTTGAACATATAGATGCCGCTCCGCAGGTGCATCTTGTGCCAGATGAGCTTTTCAAAGCCGCCTTCGTCGCCGGCTTCCAGCAGCAGGGGCATGAGCACATTGGAAATGGCCTGGGAGGCGGTGCGGGCAAAGCCCGACGGGATGTTGGGCACGCAGTAATGAATCACGCCGTATTTCAGGTAGATCGGGCTTTCATGGGTGGTGATCTCGGCCGTTTCAAAGCAGCCGCCGCGGTCGATGCTCACGTCGATGATCACCGAGCCGGTACGCATGCTGCTCACCATTTCCTCGGTAACCACTACCGGCGTGCGGCCCGATTCGGAGCCCAGCGCGCCGACAGCCACTTCGCAGGTCTTCAGCTGCTTGGCCAGCATCCGCGGCTCGATGACGGAGGTCCAGAGGCGGTGGCCGATGTTGTTCTGCAGCCGCTTGAGGCGGTACACGGAATTGTCGAATACCTTGACCGATGCCCCGAGGGCCAGGGCCGCGCGGGCGGCGTACTCCCCCACGATACCGGCACCGAGGATGATCACCTTCGTGGGGGCGATCCCCGAGATGCCGCCGAGCAGCACGCCTTTTCCGTGGTTGGCGGAAGAAAGGTACTGGGCGGCTATAAGCATGACGGCCGAGCCCGCGATCTCGCTCATGCTGCGCACGATGGGATAGGTACCGCTGTCGTCCTTCAGGTTTTCAAACGAGATGGCTGTGATGCGCTTCTCCATCATTTTCTGCAGGAGCTCCGCTTTCAGTACGCTGAGGTGGATGGGGGAAACGATCATCTGGTTCATCTGCAGCATCGGCAGATCGTCTTCGATCACCGGGGCGCTTTTCACCAGGATGGGCGCCTTGTACACTTCATCGCGCTGGTAAACGATGCGGGCGCCGGCCTCGCTGTAGTCTTTGTCGCCGTAGTGGGCGGCCTCGCCGGCATTGTGCTCAATGGTCACCTGGTGGCCGTTGGAAACCAGTACGCTCACGGCGTCGGGCGTCAGGGCGATCCGGTTTTCCTGGAAGGCAACTTCCTTCGGGATGCCGATATGCAACTGGGCGCCTTTCGGCTTGATATCCAACGTTTCCTCCAGTGTTTCATAGGAGAACGAAGTACTAATCAGGGGTCTTTGATGCGACATAACAGCAGCCGGCTTGTTCCGGGGCTCAAATTACGGATGTTCACCGGGATTCGACGAGGACGCATCCATAATTTTTACCCGGCGCTGCGTGTCGCTGAGCGGCTCGATATGAACGGCAACAGCCGTCGCATCAAAAAGCGCCGGCGCCCGCTCGGGCCATTCCACCAGGCAGGTGCGGCCGCTGTACAGGCAATCCTCCACGCCCGCCCGGACCGCTTCCTCCTCGCTCCGGAGCCGGTACAGGTCCATATGGTACACCGTATGGACGGCGTCCTTTTCCGTATACACATACTCGTTGATGAGCGAAAAGGTGGGGCTGCTCACCGCGCTTTGCACGCCCAGGGCCCGGCAGAGCGCCCCGATGAGGGTGGTCTTGCCCGCACCCATCTCCCCGTAAAACAGGTATACGGACGAGCGCGGGACTTCGTTCCAGAACCAGGCGGCAAAAGCCCCGAGGTCGTCGAGGGAGCAGTCGAAGGATTTCATGGCGCGAAGATAAATGGATGTACGGTTTACGGTGTACGGTGTACGATGTACGATGGGTTTCTGACGGTGTTGTTCTCAATCTTTGACAGGCCGCACATCAACTGCAAACCGCAAACAGGCAAACTGCAAACAGGTAAACCGCAAACCCACCCGGTTGAACTTGTAAACGGGTGAACTTGAAACCTTGTAAACACGCAAACTCACTTCCCCCTCAAACCATTTACGTTAATGGGAATTTAACGCCTGATTGCAACGCCGTTTAAAAGATAAGCCCGGCTTCGTTTTCCGGTCGCCGGAATGGGCAATAATTTTGCAGAAAGCGGAATGAGGATGGAAAAGATACAATGGAAAGTGAACGGAATGCACTGCGCCAACTGTGCGCTTACCATACATACGTACCTGCAGAAAAACGGGGCAAAGAACGTGGCGGTGAACGCCATCGACGGCGATGTTTCTTTTGAGCTCAACGGCGAAGGCTCGGCTGCCGGCCTTTCGAAAGGCGTGACTGCCCTGGGTTATGGCGTGGAAGCGGGTGATGCCCCTGCACCCGGCCGCAAGCCCTTTTTATCCAACAACGGGCAGCGCTTTCTTTTCTGCCTTCCGTTCACGGCCGTCCTGCTGCTGCACATGTTCCCGCAGCTGCCTTTCCACCACTATATTATGAACCCCTGGCTGCAGCTGGGCCTTACCCTGCCGGTTTACATCGTGGGCATGCGCCACTTCGGCCGCTCGGCCTACAAGAGCCTGCGCAACGGCCTGCCCAACATGAACGTGCTGATCACCATCGGCTCCACCGCCGCCTTTGTATACAGCCTCGTGGGCCTCATCGGGAACCTCGGTCCCGATTACCTTTTCTTTGAAACCGCAGCCACCATCATCACGCTGGTATTCCTGGGCGAATACCTCGAAGAGGCCTCCATAAAATCCACCCAGCGGTCGCTGAAAGCCCTCGTGCAATCGCAGAAGGTGATGGCCAACATGATCGCCTTTGACGACCAGTACCAAGAGCAGGTATTTCCCATCGAGAACACGCAGCTGAAAGTGGGCGATCTCGTGCTGGTGCGCGCCGGTGAGCAGGTGCCGGCCGACTGCAAGGTGCTCTGGGGCGAAGGGCAGGTGAACGAAGCCCTCATCACGGGCGAAAGCATCCCGGTTGCCAAAACAAAAAGGGACGCTCTCATCGGGGGCAGCCTGCTGGAAGAAGGAACGCTGAAAGCGCAGGTGACTGCCGTAGGTGCCGATACCGTGCTGGCCAACATCATCTCCCTCGTTAAGAAGGCGCAGGGGGAAAAGCCGCCCGTGCAGCAGCTGGCCGACCGGATCAGCGCCATCTTCGTGCCGGTGGTGCTGGGCATTGCGGCCCTGACGCTGATCGTAAACTGGATCGTGCTGGGTGATTTCGGCACCTCCATGATGCGGGCCATCGCCGTGCTGGTGATCGCCTGCCCCTGCGCCATGGGTCTGGCCACACCGGCCGCCATCGCCGTAGGCCTGGGCCGCGGCGCCCGCAGCGGCATCCTCTTCCGCAACGCCAGAAGCCTGGAGCTGTTCCGGAACATCCGCCAGGTCGTGTTCGATAAAACCGGTACGCTGACCAGCGGAGCCTTTTCCATTGCCGCCTTCGAAACCAGTATTGAGGAAGCCGAGTTCAAACGGATCGTTTCCTCGCTGGAAAAATACTCCACCCATCCCCTGGCCCGCAGCATTGTGCGCCACTGGAAAGGCGGGGATGAGCTCCGCTGGCAAACCGTGGAAGAGCGCAAGGGCCGGGGCGTCTGGGCTACCGACCGCACGGGCACCGAGTACGCCGCCGCCTCCTATGCCGCGGCGGCCGCCTACGGCGTACCGGAAGGCCACAGCGTATACGTGCTGCGCAACGGCACACCCATCGGCTGGCTCGACCTGGCCGACGAGCTCCGGCCCGAAGCGGCCGGGGTGGTGCGCTACCTCAAAGGCCGGGGCATCCGCACGGTGCTGCTCAGCGGCGACCGCAAGGAGAAATGCCTGCCGCTCGCCCAACAGCTGGGCATCGATGAAGTCATTGCCGAACAGTCGCCGGAAGAAAAGCTGGAAAAGATCGCCGCGCTGTCCGCCCAAACCCCGACCGTAATGGTAGGCGACGGCATCAACGACGCCCCGGCGCTGTCGAAGGCCACCATCGGCGTTTCCATGAGCGAAGCCTCGCAGCTGGCCATGCAAAGCGCACAGGTGGTGCTGATGAGCAGCGGCCTCGAAAAGCTGCCCACCGCCCTCGGCCTGGGCCGCCACACCTATACCACCATCCGCCAGAATCTCTTCTGGGCCTTCCTCTATAACATCCTGGCCATTCCCGTGGCGGCGGTTGGCTTATTAAGTCCTACTTTTGGCGCCCTGATCATGGGGCTGAGCGATGTGGTGCTGGCCATTAACTCCGTTCGGTTGTATGTGAAGAAGGTCGTTTGATGTACGGTGTACGGTGTACGGTGTACGATTTACGATTTTCAGGCACTCACGGCGTTTGGCCGGCAACAGATGATTTCTATTGTCCGGCTTAAAAGGCAGTGGTATACGACCTCATCGTACATCGTACATCTTACACCGTACACCGCAAAAAGCCTCCGCCCTCAGGTTATCCCATCCAATATTCCCCATTCACCTACATATTCACTTATTGACCTATTGACCCATTCACCCTGTGCATCTGCAACTTCCATACAAAGAAACCGAACTCGCCGTGCAGGCCAAAAAGCTGCTGCACAGCTGCTACGCCCTGACGCAGTCGCTGCCGGAAGGGGAACGGAACAACCTGACGGAAGTGCTGCGCCGGTCGGTACTGATGGCCTATATGGATATCTGCCGGGGCGCCATGGCCAAAAAAGAGCGCCAGCGGAAGGCCTACAAACGGGCGGGCCAGGCGCTGGTGGTGGTGGACGCGGCACTGGAATGCATCCGCACGGTGGGTCTTGCCTCAGCACCCGAGCTGAACGACGTTTCCTACCTCCTCATCAGCGTGTATAATCTCCTGAAGAAAGAAGGGAAGAATGCCTAATTTC
>DATAGL010001106.1:0-4920 GCA_036263755.1 Chitinophagaceae bacterium
CGCCGCCGATGGCCTGTGCCTGCTGCTTCAGGGCATCGATAATGGTGCGGTGCCCTAAATGGACGCCGTCAAACGTGCCGATGGTGATCACAGCGCGGCGGAAGGAGGGGAGCGCCTCTATGGAACGGTGTACCTGCATGAATGGCGCGAAGTTAAGGCCGGCGCTATTTCTGTGGTGCATTTTAATTTTCGGGCTAGATTTGCGGCAACTAAACCTTACGCATGTCGCTGTATGCCAAAAGGGGCGTGTCTGCCCAGAAAGAAGAAGTACACGCCGCCACCCGCAACCTGGACAAAGGCCTTTACCCCCGCGCGTTCTGTAAAATCTACCCGGATGTGCTGGGGGGCGACGAGGACTGGGTGAACGTCATGCATGCCGACGGCGCCGGTACCAAAAGCATCCTGGCCTATCTCTACTGGAAAGAAACCGGTGATGTTTCGGTTTGGAAAGGCATTGCGCAGGATGCCATCGTGATGAACGTGGACGATCTCCTTTGCGCCGGTATTTATGACCGGATGCTCTATTCCTCTTCCATCGACCGCAATAAATACCGGATCCCCGGTGAAGTGCTGCAGGCACTGATCGAGGGCAGCCAGGAGTTTTTCGATACCATGGCCGGCCAGGGCGTGCGGATCACGTTCATGGGGGGTGAAACAGCCGATGTGGGCGACGTGGTGCGCACCGTTGCCGTGAACGGCACCATGACGGCCCGCTGGGAGAAAACAAAGCTGGTTACCAATGAAGGGATCGCACCCGGGCAGGTCATTGTCGGACTGGCTTCCTTTGGCCGCTCGGTGTATGAAACCGCGTACAACAGCGGGATCGGGTCCAATGGCCTGACCTCTGCCCGGCACGATGTATTGAACCGGTTCTACGGAAGTACCTATCCCGAATCCTTTGATGATACGCTGGACCCATCCGTGGTCTATATCGGCAGGCACCGGATGACGGATCCTTTTTCCGTTACCTTCCGGGAAGAGGAATTCCGCACCGATATAGGAAAACTGATCCTTTCCCCCACGCGTACCTTTGCCCCGGTTGTAAAGGCAATCCTGGAAGAACATTTTGAAGCGGTAAAAGGAATGATCCACAGCAGCGGAGGCGGACAGACCAAATGCATGAAGTACATGCCTGAAGGCGTGCGGGTGGTAAAAGATAACCTCTTTGATCCTCCGCCGATCTTTTCCATCATCCGGGAAGCCAGCGGAGCGGATGAGCAGGAAATGTACCAGGTATTCAATATGGGCTGCCGGCTCGAAATCTATACCGATGAACTAAGCGCACCCGCACTGGTGAACACGGCGCAGGGGTTTGGAATCGATGCGCAGGTAATCGGCCGGGTCGAAGCGGGTTCGGGAAAGTCCCTGCTCGTAAACGGCACGGAATATACCTTTTAGTTATAGCGATTAAAGGGAATTCAATTGCTGTAATAAACGATCTTTTTCTTCCTTTGTCGTACTGAGCCCTGCGGCTTTCGAAAGGTGGCTAACCGCATTCTTTTTTTGGTTCAGCTTCAGGTAAAGCCGGGCAGCCAGTTCATGCGCCCCGGCAGATGGGCGGATTTCAATCGCCCGCAGGCACCAACGCAAGGCCTGTTCGCGGTCGGAGCGGTTTTCGCCTTTTGCTTCCAGAAACCCGGCGGCTGCCTGCAGGTTCTGTACATGATTGTCGGTGGAATAATGCTCGAGCATGGATTGCAGCAGGGGAAGCATCTGGTTCAGCCGGTCTTCGGTTTCCAGCCGGGCGCGGTACACGGAAAGCGTACGGGCATAAAGGATACTGTCTATTTTGCGGATATCAGCCACGGGCTTGTGTAGATAAGTTTCCATGACGGCTTGGGCCGGGGTCCGGAATCCATCGACATTACCAGTTTCCCGGAAAAATACCATCATCCAGTATTCCGGGGTGCTTCGTTGGTACCAGGGCATCCCGGGAACCGAATCAGGCATGGCGCCGATGACCGGCAGAAGTTCTTCACGGAATCTTTTTTCGTCCCTTTCTTCAATCACCTGCATCAGGAGTTTGTTGCGGCTTCCTTCCAGGACCGAAAGTATTTTTTCAGGCAGGGAACTGGCTCCCCGGTTCAGGTTGGGAATGCTCCGGAAATGCGTGGTCAGGAAACGGAATGCCGGTCCGTTCCACCGGATGACCCGGCTTTCCGCTACCAGTTGCAACACATCCGGATGCAGCAGCTCCTGCTCCGGCTTCAGGGTAAAAAGCCGGTCTGTAAGCGTCTCATTATCCATCCGCAGCTTATTGCGCTTGCGGATATACTCCTGCAACCAATCGGTATTGTCCTGGTTCTGCGCATATTCTTCCTCCCAAACGGCCAGGGGACGGGGATCGTTTCGTTCCGAAACTGCGGTGCGGGTATCCTCCAGTAACTGCTGCGCCGTGCGGAAACCCAATACCGAGTAAAACAGTCGGCCCTGCCCATCCACAAAGAGAAAACAGGGATACCCGTTAGCGCCATACCGTTCGGCTATTTCCGGGCCTTCCCCTTTTTCGGCATCGAGCCGGTAGAGGAGGAACTCCTTGTTCATGGCCTGCACTACTTCAGGCCGGGTAAATACTTCTTTTTCCATGCGCCGGCAGGGAAGACACCAATCGGTGTATACGTCCACGAATACAAGCTTATCCCTTTTCCGGGCACTGTCCAGTACCTGCTGCCAGGTGTAGCCGGTCCGGAAGGAGAGGGAGTCCTGGGCAATCATACGGGACGTTACCAACAGGAAGCACAACAGTATGAAAGTGTCTTTTTTCATCAGCAGGGATATGGGAAGGAATCAGGAAAGGCAAAGCCGTTTACACACGCAGGACAAGGCTAAATGTTGATGCATCGGTTGGCTGAACTTAAGTCCTGCCATCTTGTTTTACAGCAGTCCCTTTTAATCCTGTACAGGTGCATAATGCAGTGTTACCAGGCGGTAGGCATCCACCGGATGGCCGTTCTGACGGGCGGGCACCCATTTGGGACCTTTGCGCAATGCTTCGATCATTTTATCTTCCACACCATGGCCGAGCCGGGTTATGCGCTTGAAATCCTGCAGGCTTCCGTCATTGGTCACCACTACCTGTACTACGGCGGTTTGGGCCTCTTCCGTTTCCGGAGACACAGCAATCTTATTACCCAATTGCTTTGCCAGGTAGCTACGCAAAGCTTTGCTTCCGCCCGGAAACTGTGCCGGCTTTTCCACGGTTTCGAAAATCAATTGCGGCTGTTGCGTAGTCCTGTTATCGGGAACAGCTTCCGGCATCCGGCCTGTTTTGGTGGTAATGAGGATGACACCGCCTTTACCTTTAACCCCGTATATTTTTTTTGCCTCTTCCCCCTTAAGCACATTTACCGATTGAATCTGGTCCCCAGGGATTTTTTTCAGTTCCACATTGTCCTTATACAGGCCCACTTCCCTTCCGTCCAGTATAACCAGTGCATTGGATGCATCCTCTGGTGACGATTCCGGACGTGGAGTGGGGGCCGAAGGCTCTTTTTTAGTCATGATTTCGATCACCCCGTACTTACCTTTTTCGCCGTATTTGGCCGCCGCATTATCCTTCAGAACATGGACGGATTCAATGAACTGGGGTTCCGGCATTTTCGTCGGCAAGTCACCCACAAAACCAGCGATCTTTCCATCAATGACCAGAAGGGCTTTGCCGGGAATGGAATCGGTGGGAGTGCCGCGGAACGTACCATTTCCCGGCGTATTCTTTGTCTGAAGAATGACTACACCATTAGCGCCTTTCGCACCATACCGACGCCGGCCTTCAGCTGCCTCCAGGATTTCCACCACACCTCCGTTCGACAGATATTCCTGCTTTTTAGGGTAATCCCCGAACTTCCCTTTTTCCTCCCCGTTCAGGATCAGCAAGGCTTCCTGTATGTTGGGCAGGGTATCCGTTTCAGCCAGCTTGGAAGGAACAGTATCCCGGATAATAGGGACCGAGCTATTCTTTTGTTCCTGCAGCACGGCAAACTGCTCCGCAGCCTTCAGAATCTTTTGGGCTAGGGCTGCCAGGTTCGTTTCATTCTGGAGGAAGGTGCGATCCTTTGGGTTCGTCAGGTAACCACATTCAATAAGGGCTGCGGGAATGGGGTTGTTGTTCAGTACCCAGATATTCATTTGTCGCTTCTGTAATTGCTGCTGGGTTGGGTACACTTCGTTAAGCCTTTTTGCCAGAAGGGATCCGAACAGCACGCTGCGTTGGTCCCTGGTATTGGAAGAAGGAACATAAACCTCAATGCCACTATCTGTAGTATTTCCGGGCCGGCCATTGATGTGCAGGGAAAGAAAAAAATCGGCCCTAAGTTTTGCAGCCGCTTCCGTCCGGCTTTTTAAAGGAATGCCCTCGTCGCTGTTCCGGGTCAGCTCGATGCGGAGGTTCGGATTCGTGTTCCCCTCCCGGATCATCTTGGCCAGGGTAAGAGCAAGGTCTTTTTCGGAAAGTCCTTCGGCCTGGATGCCCGGATCGTTCCCTCCATGTCCGGCGTCAATGACCAGGACGAATTCTTTCTCCAGAGGAATGATTTTGCCGGCTCCGCCGGGCGTTTTTGCGGTAAAAGCGAAAATGATCAGGGCGATCAGGGGCAGCGCCAGAATGCGGCTGAAATAGGTAACGCGTGGATGTTGCAGTTTGGAAAGCATGGCAATTCTTCGTTTTACCGATGTTTGGAAAAAAGGGTTGATAAAGGCGTTGAACCGTTGCGGATAGGCCGCCTGCAGGATCATCCGGGCCAGCGCGGCGGTTCCTTCCTGCGCAACGGCCTTCTTGTCGGCCATGAACTCATGGATGTCGCGCAGCTCGTTGCGGATGATCCAGAAAAAGGGATTGTACCAGAAAAAGACCAGCACCAGCTGCAGGAACAGCTTGTCCAGCGAATGCTTCTCCCGTACATGCACCAGCTCGTGGCGAAAGAT
>DATAGL010001107.1:0-2160 GCA_036263755.1 Chitinophagaceae bacterium
GGTTCGGTGGCACTGCGGGGGGCGGAAAGCTGGAAAGCGGCTTTTACGCCCCGGCGCTTCAGCGACTGGGCGGCCGAGTCGGTCCAGATGCCGAAAGGATAGGCAAAATACTGCACCGGTTTACCGGTGATCTCCTGGAGCCGGGCCGCCGGCCGGGCAAATTGCACATCCCAGTCGGCATCTTTCAGCTTTCGTGCGTCCTGGTGATCCCAGGTATGGCTGGCAATGCAGTGGCCGGAGTCGGCCAGCGTGCGCAATTGTTCGGCCGACATATACCGGGGCCGGTTAATCGAAATATTCATGATGAAGAACACCCCCCGGAACCCGTACCGCTCCATTTCCTTGGCAGCAATGGCAAAATGCTCTGCCCGGGTATCGTCGTAAGTCAGCATGACCGGCTTTGGTGGTAAAGGTTTGCCTTCGGTCAGGTAAGCATAAAGCTCGTCGGGCAGGATCGTATGGTAGCCGCTGTCCGACAGCCAGCGCAGCTGTTCGCGGAAAGCCCCTTCCGTTACCGAATAATCGGTAGCGATGGTGCCGGAACGGCCGGCTTCAATGCGGTGGTAACAATACACGGGAACCTGCGGGCGGCTCCGGATCGTGGCGGCATCGGCCAGGACGGGCTTTTGCTGTATGGTATCCGTAACTACGGCGGCCGTGTCTTTTGCCGGGTCGGGCTTCGCCGGTTGCCCTTGATCGGAACCGCAGGAAAGAAGCAGGGATGCGGCGAAAAGGAAATACAGGAAGTGCTTTTTCATAAGTAAGGATGAGGGTGCAAGATAGGCTTCCCGGCCGTATAGCGCAAACCGGTTTTTGTTGCCAGCCGGTTGCGGAGACGGATGTTGAACCACAAAGGCACGAAGACACAAAGGGACACAAAGAAAAGCGCAGCAATGGTCAGAGCCCTTCCCTAGCCTCATACCTTCTTATGACACTTCAATCGCCGATCGTCAATCGTAAATCGTAAATCATCAATCGATATTCCCCAGGGCTTCACTGATGAGCGCGCTGATCTCCGGGCCGCGGTTGAAAACGGAAAAGTGTCCGCCCTCCTGTACCGGGTGTGTTACCGTGGGCGGGTAAGGGATCAGGCGGTCGTTCGTACCGTGAATATGGATCAGGCCGGGCGGCGGTATGGCATTGTCCCATTCGATGATGGCGTCCAGCGCCCATTTGATGTAGGCAGGATCGGTTGCCTGCAGGTAATGGTGGAGCAGGGCCTGGTCTTCCGTTCCTTCCACACCGAACAGGTAATCCAGTACGCCGTTGGGCTGATTGAACAGGCGGTCGGGCACCAGCGAGGTAAGCGACAGGGCACCGGCGATCTGGTAATACAGCGGCAGGTGATCGGCGGTCGTAATGCTGGAAATAAGGACCGTGCGGGTGGTATCGAGCTGCTTGGCCATTTCCACGGCCAGCATGCCGCCAAAGGAAACGCCCATGAGGATCGGGGCCGGACCTTCAATAAAGGCGCAAAGCCGTTCGGCATACTGAACCAGGGTATTGCCCGGCTCGAAAGCCGGCCAGGGCAGGCAGCTCAGGGCATATCCTTCGAGCGCCAGGTTCCGGAACAGCGCCTCATCGGCGCCGAGCCCGCTGATGCAATAGATCGTCTGGGACATATCAACCAATTAGGGATTAAAGATAGGGAAAGCAGCGGCCTGATCGCACGGAACAAGCTTTGCTGAAGGAGGATTGACGAGGTACGATTGACGATGTACGATGTACGGTGTGGGATGTACGACTGGAACAGTATTACTGCTTGTTTGGAAACAGACTCTTCGCAGAAGTCAATGTTCCGGCACCTACACCAAAGGAGTATTTAGTAAGCAAACCGTAATTAGCCAGTTCCCGCAAATTAAATCGTACATCGTAAACCGTACATCGTACATTAACCAATGGCATAGAATTTTAGCCCTGTAGTTTATGGCTGAAAAAAAAGAAAAACACATCGTACTTATCGGCGCTGGCATCATGAGCGCCACGCTGGGCATGCTGCTGAAAGAACTGGAACCGGAAACCACGATCGACATATTTGAGCGGCTCGATACGGCCGCCGCGGAAAGCTCCGACGCCTGGAATAATGCGGGAACAGGGCACTCCGCCTTCTGCGAGCTGAACTATACGCCGGAACGGGAAGATGGCTCTATCGACACCACC
>DATAGL010001108.1:0-1736 GCA_036263755.1 Chitinophagaceae bacterium
CTATGAAATGGAGGGTACCGACTTTTTGAAGGAAAAGGCGTTCGAATCGTTTTTCGCTGAGAACGAGCACTGGCTCTCCGCCTATGCCGCCTTTTCCGTACTGCGCGACCGTAACGGAACGGCCAACTTCAGCCAGTGGAAAACCCATTCGGTTTACCGGGAGGACGAAGTGCGCCGGCTTACTTCGCCCAAATCGAAAGGATTCAAGGAAATCGCTTTCCACTACTTTGTTCAATACCACCTGCACCTGCAGCTGGAAGAAGCGGCCGATTACGCCCATAAAAAAGGGATCGCGCTCAAGGGCGACATTCCGATCGGCGTATACCGCTACGGCTGCGATGCCTGGATGGCGCCCCAATTGTACCGCATGGATATGCAGGCCGGCGCGCCTCCCGATCATTTTGCTGTGAAAGGTCAGAACTGGGGCTTCCCGATCTATAACTGGAAGCGGATGCAGGAAGACGGCTTCGACTGGTGGAAGAAGCGCTTCCAGCAGATGAGCCATTATTTCGATGCTTTCCGGATCGACCATATCCTGGGCTTTTTCCGGATCTGGGCCGTTCCGGTGGAGTCGGTGGAAGGGGTAATGGGTGTATTTGTGCCTGCCCTTCCCGTACCCCTGCAGGAATTCCGGGACCGCGGCATTGCCTTCGACTACGACCGCTTCTGCACCCCCTTTATCAACGACGCTGTGCTGCAGGCCGAATTCGGTGAACACGCCGGCGGGGTCCGCGAACGCTTCCTTGAAGAAAACAGCCGGGGCGGCTACCGCCTGCTTCCGGACTGGAACACCCAGCAAAAGGTGGCGGCTTATTTTGAAGGGGAAGAAGGAACGGAATCCGCCGCCCTGAAACAGGGACTCTTTAATCTTATTTCCAACGTCATTCTTTTCGAGGATAAGGAAGCAGCAGAACAGGCCTTTCATTTCCGCATATCGGTTGAAGACACCCTGTCGTTCCGCCACCTGGACCACCATACCCAGGGCCAGCTGAAGGAATTGTATATCCATTATTACTATTATCGCCAGGACGGCTTCTGGAAAAAGGAAGCCCTGCGCAAACTGCCGGCGCTCAAAGATGCCACGCATATGCTGATCTGCGGTGAAGACCTGGGCATGGTGCCGCACTGCGTGCCGGATGTGATGCGTGACCTGGGTATTCTGAGCCTGGAGATCCAGCGGATGCCGAAGAACCCGCACACCGAATTTTTCCACCCGAAAGACGCACCGTACCTGTCGGTAGTAACGCCTTCCACCCACGATATGAGTACCGTGCGCGGCTGGTGGGAAGAAGACCGGGGCCGCACCCAGCGCTTTTTCAACCACATCCTGGGCGAAGGAGGGGAGGCACCGGCCGCCTGCGCGCCCTGGATCAACCGGGCGGTGGTGCTGCAACACCTGTATTCCCCGTCCATGTGGAGCATCTTCCAGCTGCAGGACCTGCTGGGCATGAGCGAAACGCTGCGCCGGGAAGATCCCCGCGCGGAGCGTATCAACGACCCGGCCAACCCGCAGTACTACTGGAATTACCGTATGCACCTGACGCTGGAACAGCTGATCCGGGAAAAGGAATTCAACCGGGAACTGGCCGACTATGTGGGGCACAGCGGGAGAAGCTGAAGCGATGTACGATGTATGATGTACGATTGACGATTGACGATTTATAACAGACAAACGTACATCGTACATCTAACACCATACATCTGCACATTCACCCATTCACTTATGTATTCACTCA
>DATAGL010001109.1:0-2749 GCA_036263755.1 Chitinophagaceae bacterium
TCGATACGGTGGATCCTTCCGCCCTGCAGCCCCATGAACTCATCGGGGTGCAGTCCACGGAAGTGAACCGCCTTTATAATCTTCCGCTGTCGGCTGCGCCCGGCAAGTTTGTCGTGCGCCAGCCGGTAACGTTTGCCGGCAAGAAGGAATACAACCTGCACCGTTTACTGCGGGCCATCGACCGCAACATCCTGCTCAGCAAGCAGCAACCCGAAGACTGTGCAGGTCTTCATGAAAGCTTTGTCCCGGCAGCGCAACTGCTGCATGCCTTCCGGCAATATCCCTCGATCGTTACCCGCACATTGCAGCTCCTGGATGAATGCTCCGTGGAAATGGATTTCAATGCGGACAAAACGAAAAAGGTCTTTTCCGCTTCACCGGCCGACGACCGCATCCTGCTGGAGAAGCTGGCGATGGACGGACTGCATGCGCGGTATGGCCGGCGGCACCGCGCCGCACGGGAACGCGTGGTCAAGGAACTGAAGATCATCGACCAGCTGGGCTTCAATGCCTATTTCCTCATTACCTGGGACATCATCCGGTACGCGCAGTCGCGCGGCTTTTTCTACGTGGGCCGCGGCAGCGGGGCCAACTCGATCATTGCCTACTGCCTCGGCATCACCGACGTGGACCCCATTGAACTGGACCTGTATTTCGAGCGCTTCCTTAATCCGTACCGGGCCGCACCGCCGGACTTCGACATCGACTTCTCCTGGAAAGACCGCGACGAAGTGATCGACTACATTTTCAAGCGCTATGGGAAAGACCATGTCTGCCTGCTGGGCTCCTATACGACCTTTCAGAGCCGGGCCGTCATCCGGGAGCTGGGCAAGGTATTCGGCCTTCCGAAAGAAGAGATCGACCGCCTGGGGCGGGACCTGCAGGTGGAAGACAAAATCCACAAGCAGGTGCTGTATTACGGGGGGCTGATCAGGAACTTTCCCGATCACCTGAGCATCCATGCCGGCGGCATGCTCATCTCTGAAGAACCGGTCTACCAGTATACTGCCGCCGAGCTGCCGCCGAAAGGTTTCCGCACCTCGCAGATCGATATGTTCCTCGCTGAAAAGATCGGGTTGTTCAAGCTCGACATCCTTAGCCAGCGCGGGCTGGGTCATATCAAAGAAGCCGTGGAAATCGTGCGGGCCAACCGGAAGATATCCGTAGACATCCACGACGTGGAAACATTCAAGAAAGACCCGCTCGTGGCCGACCAGATCCGCCGGGCTGATACCATCGGCTGCTTTTATATCGAGAGTCCGGCCATGCGCCAGCTCCTGAAAAAGCTGCGGTGCGCCGACTACATCACGCTTGTGGCCGCTTCCTCGATCATCCGGCCCGGCGTAGCCCAGAGCGGCATGATGCGCCAGTACATCCAGCGGTTCCACGAGCCGGATTCCTTTGAATACCTGCACCCGAAGATGAAGGAACTGCTGGAAGAAACCTACGGCGTGATGGTATACCAGGAAGACGTGATCAAGGTGGCACACCATTTCGCAGGACTCGACATGGCCGAAGCCGATGTGCTGCGCCGGGCGATGAGCGGCAAATACCGCGGCCATAAACAGTTCGAGGCGATCCGCGAAAAGTACTTCCGCAACTGCAGGGAATACGGCTACCCCGACGAGCTGGCACGGGAAGTATGGCGGCAGATCGAATCCTTCGGCGGCTATTCTTTTTCCAAAGCCCATTCGGCTTCCTTTGCGGTGGAAAGCTACCAGAGCCTCTATCTTAAAACCTATTACCCGGCTGAGTTCATGGTAGCCGTCATCAATAACTTCGGTGGCTTCTATTCCCGCGAGCTTTATTTCCATGAGCTGAAGCGGGCCGGCGTACGGGTGCATGCCCCCTGCGTGAACCACAGCGAAGCGCTCACGCGGATCGAGGGCACCGATGTACACATGGGTTTCATCCATATCCAGGGCCTTGAGGAGTCACTGGTTCAGGGCCTGATTTGTCAGCGGGAACAGGGGGGCATCTATACGGGGCTGGCCGATTTCGTGGAGCGGCTGCAGCCGGGCCTGGAACAGCTGAACCTGCTGATCCGCATCGGGGCCTTACGCTTTACCGGCAAGAACAAAAAGGAACTGCTCTGGGAAGCCAACTTCCTGCAGAAAAAGGTTCCCTCCCGCACTGCCGTGCCCCTTTTCGAGGAGCCGCCCCGTACCTTCCGGCTGCCGCCCCTGACCGTGCACCCGATGGACGATGCCCTAGACGAGATCGAGCTGCTGGGCTTTCCGTTGTCGCCGGTGTTCGACCTGGTGGACGATGATCCTGCGCTCTATGTAGCCGCTGCCGACCTGCACCTGCACACCGGGCGCACCGTTACCGTACTGGGCTACCTGGTGACCACGAAAGACCTGCACACGGTGAAAAAAGACACCATGCATTTCGGCACTTTTATCGATGCCCGCGGCGACTGGCTGGACACCGTACACTTTCCGCCGGTGGCCCGGCGCTACCCCTTCAACGGAAAAGGATTTTACCGGATGAAAGGAAAGGTGACCGAAGAATTCGGAGTCTATGCCGTGGAAGTCAGTTGGATGAAGAAAATCGGTATTAGGGAAAGAGCGTGATGTATTTTTGAAGAACCGAACGATGTACGATTTACGATGTACGATGTACGGTTGCCAGACATACACTATAAATTTGAAAACCTAAGAACATACACATCTGCATATTTGCACCTCTGCACATTCACCTACCCTCCCATTCACTTAAGTATTCACCTATTCACCCATTGACCCAT
>DATAGL010001110.1:0-7778 GCA_036263755.1 Chitinophagaceae bacterium
CTGTGCAGGATGCTTCCGGGATGACCAGCGAGGAAAAGTTTAATGTGTTCCTGTTTTCGTTGGCCGGCCTATTTATCGCAGCCTTGTTCGGCGCCGCTTTGGCGGGTGCTTTTATCGCTACCTTTTTATTACTGGTATTCGGCGCCCTGATTGCGTTTGGATTCGTCTCGGCTTCGGTACTGGTGGCCGTAGTGAAGCGTTCCGCCGCTGCGGGCTTTCGCACGCTGCTGATGCTGCTTTTCGGAAGCGGCTGCCTGGCCATAGGCGGCTTCGGACTCTGGCTGATCAACAGACTGATACAGCACCCGATGTCATCCTCCACCGCTCTTCTGACCGGTGCCGCGGCCGGACTCTGCAGCGGCCTGATCCTGGGTTACTTTACGCAAAAAATCCTGCAAACAGTCTTGAACCTGCTGTTGCGAAAGCTGCTCCGTCTATAAAAAGCAGGCATCCAATAACTTCATATCGGGATCATAAAAAAGCAGCCATGATTGCTGCTTTTTTATGATCCCGATATCATCTATCAGTTTAATGATCTTTTCGACCTAACCCACCGTACATCTTACATCGAAAATCGCACATCAAATCACTCCACCACATTTGCAATCTCTTCCATCCGCATGTGCGCATTCCGCATGGAAGCGCTGCGGGCCACGTTGCCGGCAAAATCACGGAAGGCCTGCTTTGATACCTCATCGTCGCTGATCATGATCGGTACGCCGATATCGCCGCCTTCCCGGATGGATTGTACTAGGGGGATCTGTCCCAGGAAGGGAAGTTCGTATTCCTCGGCCAGGCGCTTGCCGCCTTCTTTTCCGAATATGAAATATTTATGATCCGGGAGCTCGGCCGGTGTAAAGTAACTCATGTTCTCTACCAGCCCGATGATGGGCACATTCAGCTGGGCCTGGCTGAACATGGCAATGCCTTTTTTCGCATCGGCCAGGGCCACGTCCTGCGGGGTGGTGACCACCACCACGCCGGTCACCGGGACCAGCTGCATCAGGGTCAGGTGAATATCTCCGGTGCCGGGCGGCATATCGATCACCAGGTAGTCGAGTTCGTTCCAGGCCACATCGGTCACAAACTGGCGGATGGCGGAAGAAGCCATGGGGCCCCGCCAAACCACGGCGTTCTTTTCATCCACCAGCAGGCCGATGCTCAGCAGCGAAATACCGTAGCGTTCCAGCGGAACGATCTGGGCCTTGCCGTCCACCTCCACCATCATCGGCCGCTCGCCCCGCACACCGAACATAATGGGCACGCTGGGACCATAGATATCGGCATCCAGCAGCCCCACCTTGGCACCACCCTGCGAAAGGGCCAGGGCCAGGTTAGCCGATACGGTGCTCTTGCCCACGCCGCCCTTACCGCTGACCACGGCAATGATGTTCTTCACCCGGGGCAGTACCGAGGCTTTATTATCGGCCCGCAACGTAGTGGTGCTGGCCGTGAACTTTACGGTAACCTGTGCGTTTTTATCCACGAGGAGCTTGATGGCATTGATGCAGGCATTCTGGATCATATCCTTCATCGGGCAGGCCGGCGTGGTCAGTACCACGGTAAAGGAAACGCTGAGGCCGTCGATCTGAATATCACGCACCATGTTCAGGGTAACCAGGTCCTTGCCCAGGTCGGGTTCCTGCACGTTACTGAGGGCCTTCAGCACATCATCTTTCGTCATAATAGGAATTGTTAATGAAGTGGCAAAGTTAAACCCAATCTCCGTAGCAATCTTTACCGATTCGGCCGGGAAAGTTATTTTTGAAGGGATGAAGAAAATGCTACCCCTCCTGCTGTTGCTGCTTTTCGGGGCCGCCTCGCGGTCTCATGCCCAGTTTGAAACGGCCCGCGACTCGGTAGTACAGCTTTACGGCATTGTCATGACGGCGGATTCGCTGGAAGGCATCGAAGCCGTATCGGTGACCGTACGCGGTCAGAACCGCGGTACGATGACCAATGGACAGGGGGTATTTTCCATTGTGGTCCTGAAGGGCGACGTGGTGGAGTTCTCGCACGTCAGCTATAAATCTAAAGTGATCACCGTGCCCACCAGCCTCCAGGGCTCCCAGCACAGCGTAGTGCAGTTGCTGGTGAAGGATACGGTGTACCTGCCGGCCACCATTATACGGCCCCGGCCCTCTCCCCAGCAATTCGAACGGGACTTCGTTAACACCAAGGTTCCGGATGATGATATCGAAATCGCCCGCCGCAACAACGATGTGGCCAAACGCCGCGTGCTCCTGAAGACCATATCGGCCGACGGCGCCGAAGCCACCAACATCCAGCTGCGCAACGTGGCCAACCGGGCTTCCTATGCCGGGCAGACCCCGCCCATGAACATCTTCTCTCCCATCGCCTGGTCGGAATTCATCCAGTCGTGGAAACGGGGGGATTTTAAGCGGAAGAATTGATCCGGCTCTTAAGGATTAGGAAAGGCTGTTTTCGGATGTACGGTTTACGATGTACGATTGACGATTGGCATCCGGACTGGTTTATTTAGGGCTTCCTTGTTACTTGTAATATAGCTGTTTCCTATTTCTTGAAAGAACGGCCTCTGTTTTCCTTCCTCTTATCCTTTTTGCACCTTAGTGCCTTCGTGTCTTCGTGGTTCAAAAAGCCGGCAGCATAACGCTCCAAACCCCAATCCCAACAACCCAATACCCAATTCCCAATTCCTATTTCCTAAATTCGCGGCATTAACGATTGCCCACATGAACAACATTACTGTAATCGGTGCCGGAACCATGGGGAACGGCATCGCGCATGTCTTTGCCCAGAGCGGATGTTCCGTAACCCTGGTGGACGTTTCCCAAACGCAGCTGGATAAAGCCCTGGCCACCATTACCAGGAACCTCGACCGGCAGCTGGCCAAAGGCGGCATTACCGAAGAAGGAAAAGAAGCCACCCTGCAGCATCTTTCCACCGCCACAGACCTCGCCGCGGGCGTGGCGTCCGCCGATCTGGTCGTGGAAGCCGCCACCGAAAACACCGAATTAAAGCTGAACATCTTCCGGCAGATGGATGCCACAGCCCCGGCCCATTGCCTGCTGGCCACCAATACTTCTTCCATTTCCATCACGCAGATCGCCTCCGTCACGAACCGGCCGGGGAAGGTCATCGGCATGCACTTCATGAATCCCGTTCCGGTAATGAAGCTCGTGGAGATTATTAACGGCTATGCCACGGAAGCTTCCGTTACCGAAACCATCGTTGCGCTCAGTCAGCGGCTGGGGAAGGTACCCTGCGTGGTCAACGACTATCCGGGCTTCGTGGCCAACCGGATCCTCATGCCCATGATCAACGAGGCGGTCTATACGCTGTTTGAAGCCGTTGCCGGCGTGGAGGAGATCGACACGGTGATGAAGCTTGGCATTGCCCACCCTATGGGTCCCCTGCAGCTGGCGGATTTCATCGGGCTGGATGTGTGCCTGAGCATCCTGCGCGTCCTGCATGAAGGTTTCGGCCAGCCCAAATACGCCCCCTGTCCCCTGCTGGTAAACATGGTGACGGCGCGGAAACTGGGCGTTAAAAGCGGCGAAGGTTTTTATACTTATACCGCCGGCAGCAAAGAGCTGGTCGTCAGTCCGCAATTCCGTAAAAAATAGGGGCAGTGGCCTTACTTACTCTTTTAACCCGTAACTTGTCCGGGTGGAGTTTGATTGCTGGCGCTGTTCCGAACCACTCTAATTTCACCCGTTCATGTCTGTACTGATCGTACTGTTCTGCATCCTGCTGCTAATTCTGTTGATTACCTGGGGCAAGCTCAACCCCTTTATCGCCTTCATCATTGTTTCGCTTACGGCCGGACTGCTGCTGGGCATACCGCTGCAAAAAATTACCGGCTCGGTGCAGAAGGGATTCGGTGATATGCTGGGCAGCCTTGTCATCATCATTGCGCTGGGTGCCATGCTGGGCAAACTGGTGGCGGAAAGCGGCGCCGCGCAACGGATCACGCAGGCGATGCTCCGCGCCTTCGGGCCGAAATACATACTCTGGGCCCTGGTAACAACAGGCTTTGTCATTGGCATTCCCCTGTTTTACAATGTGGGCTTCGTACTGATGGTGCCGCTGATTTTTTCGGTCGTATACCAGTCCCGCCTGCCGGCCGTATACGTAGGTCTGCCCATGCTGGCTTCCCTTTCGGTGACGCACGGCTTCCTGCCGCCCCACCCCTCGCCCGTGGCCCTGGTTGGCGCCTTTAATGCCAATATGGGCACCACGCTGGGTTACGGCATCCTGCTGGCCATTCCCACTATCCTGATCGCGGGCCCGCTCTTTGCCCGCACCCTGAAAAATATCCGGTCAGTTCCGCTGGAAACCTTCCGGCCGAATGAATTGCCCGAAGATCAGCTGCCCAGCACCGGTGCCTCCTTTTTTTCCGCGCTGCTGCCGGTGATCCTGCTCATGGGCTTCTCGGTGATTGAAGCGCTGACGCCAAAGGAGCATTCTTTCTTTGCACCGCTGCAATTCATCAAGGACCCGATGATCGTGATGCTGGTGTCCCTGGCCGTAGGCTCTTACCTGCTCGGGCTGCGCAAAGGCAAAACCGTTTCGCAGCTGATGGGTTATTACGGGGATTCGGTTAAGGACGTGGCCATGATCCTGCTGATCATCGGGGCGGCCGGTTCGCTGAAGCAGATACTGGTGGACAGCGGCGTGAGCCAGGAGATCGGGACGCGGCTCCAGAACCTGAATATGAGCCCGCTGGTGCTCGGCTGGCTGATTTCCGCCCTCATCCGCGTATGCGTAGGTTCGGCCACGGTGGCGGGCCTGACGACGGCCGGCATTATTGCTCCCCTGGTACTGGCTTCCGATATCAGTCCGGAGCTTATGGCCCTTTCCGTAGGTGCCGGCAGCCTGGCCTTTTCGCATGTGAATGATACCGGCTTCTGGATGTTCAAGGAATATTTCAACCTCAGCCTGCGCGACACCTTCCGGTCGTGGACCGTCATGGAATCCATTGTGGCCGTAGCCGGGCTGCTGGGCGTGCTGCTGCTCGATCTTTTTATATAACCGATAAACGAATAGATATGCTGACCCCTGACCAACGGCTGGAAGCATCCGGCCTGACCCTTCCTCCGGCCCCGGCGCCGGTAGGTGTATACAAGCCCTGCCTGATCGATGGCAAATACCTGTACCTCTCCGGGCATGGCCCGGTGCGGGAAGACAAATCCCTGATCACCGGACGCGTAGGCGCCGATATGGATATGGATGCCGGCAAGCAGGCCGCCCGCCAGGTAGGCCTGACCATGCTGGCCACAATCAAAAAAGAACTGGGTTCGCTCGACCGTGTGAAGCGGGTGATCAAGGTGCTGGGCATGGTCAATTGTACCCCTGATTTCGAACGCCATCCCTATGTGATCAACGGCTGCAGTGAATTGTTTGCGCAGGTCTGGGGCGAGGAAGCAGGCATCGGCGTCCGCAGCGCCGTGGGCATGGGCTCGCTGCCCGACAACATCCCGGTAGAGGTGGAAGCCCTCTTTGAACTTCACTGATGGCACGAATCGTGCAGCCTTCCTTTAAACTTTTTTTATGGATGATCCGAACCAAGCTCCCTGGTATGTACTGACCGACGTAGTAACAATTGATACGCCGGCATTTGTTGTATATCCTGAACGCGTAAAAGCCAATATCCGTGCGATCCGGCAGTGGGTAGACCCCGCCCGGCTGCGCCCGCATGTCAAAACCCATAAGCTCCGGGAAGTAGCCGTTTTGCAGATGGATGAAGGCATCACCCGATTCAAATGCGCAACCATAGCAGAAGCCGAAATGCTTGGACTGGTGGGCGCACCCGATGTGCTGCTCGCTTACCAGCCGGTAGGGCCCAAGATCTCCCGCTTATTATCGCTGGTGCAGGGCTACCCGCAGACCCGCTTTTCCTGCCTGGTGGACCACCCGGCGGCCGCCCGCACGATTGCAGCTGCGGCAGCCGACCGCGGACTCAACCTCCCGGTATTCATTGACTTGAACGTGGGCATGAACCGTACCGGCATCCTTCCCGGTGCTGATGCCCTTGACCTCTATGAACAGTGCAACAGCCTTACCGGTGTGCAGGCCGTCGGGCTTCATGTGTATGACGGGCATATCCGGCAGGCCGATGCCGCCGAGCGGGCGGCTGCCTGCCGGGAAGCGTTCATGCCCGTGCTGGAAATGAAAGAGGAACTCATCCGGCGCGGCTACCGGCCCACCGTGGTCGCCGGTGGCTCCACCACTTTTCTCTGGCATGCGGAGCAACCCGATGTGGAATGCAGCCCCGGAACATTTGTATACTGGGATGCCGGTTACGAGCAATTGCTGCCCGACCAGGGATTCCATTCTGCAGCGGTGGTGGTCACCCGGGTGGTTTCCCTGCCGTCGGACCGGCTGGTGTGCTGCGACCTCGGACACAAATCGGTGGCCGCAGAAAACGAAGTAACGAACCGCGTGGTATTGCTGAATGCACCGGACCTGAAAGTGGTTTCGCAGAGCGAAGAACACCTGGTACTGGAAGCACCCGCAGGCCATAGCTACGGGATCGGGGATGTGCTGTATGGCGTCCCAGTGCATGTATGCCCGACGGCCGCCCTGTATGAGCAGGCCTTGGTAGCGGAAGACGGAACCATTACCGGCGCCTGGCGAACGCTTGCGCGCGACCGGGCTATTTCTCTTTGATTGAAAATTCACTAAATCTGTTATGTACGATGTACGGTGTACGATGTACGGAGCTGGCTACAAACTATCCGTACATCGTACATCATACATCGTACACCGTAAATCGCACATCAAACCCCATGCTGCTCATCGACGCCCACCTCGATCTATCCATGAACGCTTTGGAATGGAACCGCGACCTGCGGCTTACCGCCGCAGATATCAATGACCGTGAAGCCGGGCTGACCGATAAGCCCGACCGCGGAAAGGCAACCGTATCGCTTCCCGAACTAAGGGCGGGTGGTATCGGGCTGGTAGTGGCCACGCAGATCGCCCGGTACGTGGCGCCGGGCAATCCGTTACCCGGCTGGCATTCTCCGGAACAGGCCTGGGCACAAACACAAGGCCAGCTGACCTGGTACCGGGCCATGGAAGAAGCGGGAGAAATGACCGCCGTTACTGACCGCACCTCGCTGGAAGCACACCTTGCTTTATGGAACAACGGGGAAACCCATGAACGGAAACCCATAGGCTACCTCCTCAGCCTGGAAGGGGCCGACTCCATCGTTACCCTGAAGCACCTGGAACGCGCATATGATTACGGACTGAGAGCGGTGGGCCCGGCCCACTACGGCCCGGGACGGTATGCGAACGGCACCGACGCCACCGGGCATCTGACACCCGCCGGCAGGGACCTCCTGCGCGAAATGGACCGGCTGGGGATGATCCTCGATGCCACGCACCTGTGCGATGATGCCTTCTGGGATGCGCTGGAAATATACCAGGGACCGGTATGGGCCAGCCATAACAATGTGCGGGCCCTGGTACCGCACAACCGCCAGTATTCCGATGAGCAGATCAGGGCATTGATCGACCGCGGCGCCGTTATTGGCGGCGCCCTTGATGCCTGGATGATGGTACCGGGCTGGGAACGGGGAAAGAGTGATCCCGAAGCCATGGGCTGCACCCTGGAAAAAATGATCGATCACCTGGATCATATCTGCCAGATCGCCGGAAATGCCCGGCACATCGGCATCGGTTCAGACCTGGACGGCGCCTTCGGTCGCGAGCAGTGCCCCTACGACCTGCAAACCATTGCCGACCTGAGCAGGATCCCGCAGCTACTGCGGAAGCGCGGCTACTCG
>DATAGL010001111.1:0-7133 GCA_036263755.1 Chitinophagaceae bacterium
AGGGTGGCCAGCAGCGGCAGCAGTGCCAGGATGGGGATGACGGCGATGTCCTGGAACAGCAGCACCGAAAAGGCGCTTTGCCCCGCACCGGTTTTCATCAGTCCTTTTTCGTTGAGCGACTGCATCACGATGGCAGTGGACGACATAGCGGTAATCAGCCCGATGGCCAGCGCCTGGGTCAGCGGCAGCCCGAAGGCCATACCGGCGGCAGTGACCACGGCTGCGGTGCCCAGTACCTGCCCGCTGCCGAGTCCTATAATGGAGCGGCGCAGGCGCCAGAGCAGGGCGGGCTCCAGTTCGAGCCCGATGAGGAACAGCATCATCACGACACCGAACTCGGCATAATGCATCAGGTCTTCTCCTTCCTGGCCGATGAAGCCCAGCATGTAGGGGCCGATGAAGATGCCGGCAATGAGGTAGCCCAGCACCGAACCGAGGCCCAGCCGCTTGGCGATGGGCACGCACACCACGGCGGCTGCGAGGTATACCAAGGCCTGAAATAAAAAATCATGTTCCATGTCACAGTTCTTTGGGGGTGGGGAGCGGTACCAGGTCGTTCATCAGGGCCTGGCCCAGGATCTCTTCTTCAGTAAAAATATCATTGACCAGGGCGGTGAGCAGGTTGCGGTAGCGGGCTGCTTCGGCGCGGATGCCCGTCATCTCGAGCCGGTGCACCCCGCCGATCCAGAAGGGCGGATAATAGGTCATATGGCAGAGTTCGGCGGTGCGCTCGAACGGGCGCAGGTACTCATGAATGGGGTACTTGTTGTAGCCGCCGTGCCGGTAGGCCTCCTGCGAACCACCCGAGGTAATGACGTTGAACACTTTTTTGCCGGCCAGGGCCTGGCCTTTTTTTCCGTAGGCCCAGCCGTGCTCCAGCACGAGGTCCATCCACTGCTTCAGCAGGGGCGGGGCACTGTACCAGTAAAAAGGATGCTGCCAGATGACGAGGTCATGTGCCTCCAGGAGGCGTTGCTCTTTCCGCACATCCACATCAAAATCAGGGTAACGCTGGTAAAGGTCCTGCACCGTCACACCGGGCAGGTTGCCCGCCGCCTGCAGCAGTTCCGCCTGTACCCGCGACTTTTCCAGCAGGGGATGGGCGAAAAGTAGGAGGATCTTCGACATGCGGCAATTTACGACATACGGCGGAGAGCGGCCGGGGTGAATAGGTCAATGGGTGAATGGGTGAATCTGTAAGTGAATGGGAGGAAGGTGAATGTGCAGGTGTGCAGATGTGCAAGTGTGCAGATGATGTACGGTGTACGATGTACGTTTGTTAAGTCGTACATCAAGTTTAAAACTGTATCAGATACAAAATATCCTCTGCGTCTTTGCGTTCCTTTGCGCCTTTGTGAGAAACCAAAAGCCGCCGCCAGGCGGACCCTTTTCAACCAATCAACCTTTCAACTATTCAACCGTCCCACAGCGCATAACGGATAATTGAAATATATTCGGTTTCTATGGAAGACACCCTTACCGGCAAAGCACGGATCCCCGGTCGGCCCTTGGAAAAGATCGCCCTCAGCCTGTCGGGCGGCGGCTACCGGGCCGCGGCCTTCCACCTCGGCGCCATGGCCTACCTGAACCACCTGCGCTACAACGGCCGCCCGCTGCTGGAACACGTTACCCTGCTGTCCACCGTGTCGGGCGGAACCATCACCGGTGTCGTTTACGCGCTGCAGCAGCAACAGGGCGCCTCCTTTACCGAAACCTACCGCTTTCTCCTCCACCGCCTTCACACCCTCGACCTTGTGAAGGCCGGCATCCGCAAGCTCAATCCCGACGGGGAGTGGCACAACAGCGCCAAGCGCAAGAACCTTATCAACGCCTTCGCCGAACTGTACGACGAGCACTTTACCGGCGGCGCCACCTTTTCCGTGTTCAACGAGATGCGCTCGCACCTGGAAGCCGTGGTGTTCAACAGCACCGAATTCAACAACGGCATCAACTTCCGCTTCCGCAACCGGGGCACAGGCTACTTCGGCAATTACGTGTTCCGCGTACCGCAGGCCGTGGCCGGCGAGGTAAAGCTGGCCGACGCCATCGCGGCTTCCTCCTGCTTTACGGGAGGCTTCGAGCCGATGGTATGGCCGGGTGATTTTGTACATGCCGGCGCAGCGGAACTGGACGCATATACCCGCCGCGTGGAGCCGCTCGGCCTGATGGACGGTGGCATCTACGACAACCAGGGCATCGAGAGCATCCTGAACTATAAGCGGAACAGCGAACCGCCCTACTTCGACCTCGTCATTGTATCGGATGTGTCCTCCCCGTACATGGACCCGTTCGTGCCGGCCCGGGATGCACCGAAAGAAGGCGTTCGCCGGCTGACGCTCCGCGATATCCGCCGGAAGGCCATCCTGCTGAACCAGCGGATCTCCATCGGACTGGTGCTGGCCCTGTTGCTCTTCCTGCTGCTGCCGGCATGCTGGGGTTACCGGAACACCATCGGCACAGGGATCTGCCTGGGATTGTCCGTCGCTGCGGTGCTGCTGATGGCCGGTCACTTCATCCTGGTACGGCGGGGCCTGCGCCTGCTGCAGCACGCCTGGACCGGCATCAAACGCCGGATCCCTCAATTCTATATTGACAAGCTGTCGCACCTGCGCATCGAGGAACTTTCGGTGCGGCGCCTGGAACCGCTGATCAAGGACCGCCTCTCTTCGCTGGTGGTGCTGTTTACCGATGTTTTCCTGAAAGTGGTGCGCCGGCTGAACTACTACAAGCTTTACGACGACGAGCGCTACCGCTACCGCCGCATGACCAACCTGATCCGGGAGCTTACCGAGGCCGATTTCCGGAACAAGCGCGCCCGGCGCAGCGGCCCCCGCCCGCCCGCTGCCGAAGGCAGCGTGCTGTCCGGTACCTACGCCGAAGTGGTCGGGGAAAAGATCAAAAACATCACCGAAGAGGCGGCTTCTTTCGGCACCACGCTCTGGTTTACCGAGGATGAGCAGCTGAACAAAATGCTGGACAAGCTGGTGGCTACCGGCAACTGCACGATGTGTTACAACCTGCTGGCCTACCTCGAAGGGCTGACCACGGAAGCGGACAACGGCTTTACCGACCTGCCCGCCGGGGTGCAGGCCGGGCTGCTGGACCTTCACGACCGGTGCCGGGCCGACTGGCTCCGGTTCCGGCAGGACCCGATGTTCTTGTGTGCGGCGATGGGGGAGGCGGGTGAAAAGTTGATCAGTTGAAAAGTTGAAAAGGAGGGAAATACTCAATATCCAATGCTCAATGTTCAAGGTTTAGGGGTTGGGCAGGGTTTCGCGCGGAGGGAACAGAGAAGCAGAGTTATTCGAAAAGTCTTTATGATAATGTAACAGTCCTTTAAAAAATTCTCCATAAACTCTGCTTCTCTGTTCCCTCCGCGCGAAACCCACTTTCCATCGCAGGCCGGCACATCCTGTAAAACCCCCCTTATCAACTTATCAACTTTTCAACTGATCAACTTTTCAACCTTTCCCACGACCCTCACTTCGGCTGGTGCTGAAAGCAATACCCGTTTGCGATCCGGGTCCGGTGGCGGCAGCGCGTGCCGGCCTTCGTTATCCCGCTGCACTGAACGGTAGCCGTGCTTTCGCCCCGGGCCTTGCCCGCGGCAGGGACGGCCGGCTGCACGCCCGTTTCCGGCCGGCAGATCTTGCAGGGGTCCAGTCCCATTTCCTGCGCCTGCTGCAGGGTGATCTTTTGCGATACGTTCTCCACCATCCGGCAGGAAGCCAGGTGGTATTTTTTACCGCTGGGCGTCCGGTAGTAGTCCTGCGCGGAAAGCGCGAATCCGGACAGGATAAACAGCAACAGGAGGGCGGTGCGGATCAGGGGCATAGGGAATAAATTAGGTGGAAGCAGCCGCCAAGATAAGCCGCCGGATCCTGCGTGTCAACTGCCCGCCCGGTGAACGGGCAGGCAAGGCACGGTTAATTTTCCTTTGTCTGCCGTACGATCATTTCCTTCAGGATGTGTTCCGCCTCGGCAAAGGCCTTCTTTTCTACCGCGCTGCGGGGCGCTTTCACCAGAAAGTACTGGAGCAGCCACCAGCTGCGGTTGCACATCCTGAAGGCGGCGATCATGCCTTTATGCAGGATCAGCGGTGTTTTATTTGGGTCGGAGGTGTCCCGTTCCTTCATGTATTCCATGTACCGGTAGGGGTACTGCAGGCACAGGCGGCTTAATTCCGCTTCCTCGTCGGGAGTGGCGGTTTCGGCATGCAGTACTAAATGGCGGAGGACTTTCAGCTCTTCCTGCTGACGGTTGTTTTTTTCCTGTTGCATTGGCTGTGTTTTAAAAGTGATCAAAGCACAGCACCAGTAAGATGGGGAAAGGGAAGGAGAAGTGTATTCAAGCTTTTGGTCCTTCTGACCCGCATACTGCTCCACCGTTAGCCTGAGGCCCGGTTGGCATCCCGCCGAAGCGGGAACTCCTGATGCTGGCGCGAAGATAAGGGAGTGAGGGATTATTTGCAAGCGGAGCGCCGGGTTTCGCGCAGAGCAAAGGAGGAAAGGAGGACGCGGAGACAGCACTCATTTGCTCCTTTGCTCCTTTGCTCTGCGCGAAACCTCCCTGCCAAGCAGGCCCTGCGGGCAGGGGGGGGAGCCCCTTAAAATATTTGGGGCTTTAAGATATTGTTGGCAGTTCCTGTCAAATTAAAGCCTATCTTTACGTCGTCAATTTGAGCCTCGCATCAGTAGTTAATTCATGATTCTGCATCAACATCTGCATCATAGTTCCTTACTTCTTGCCTACCTCAGATCGTTATTTACCTTTTCAAATTTTTAGTATGAACATTTTTGTTTCCAATTTAAGCTTCAACATTCAGGATGAAGACTTAAGAGAATTCTTTGCTCCGTACGGAGAAGTAACTTCTGCCAAAATCATCAACGACCGTGAAACGGGAAGATCCCGCGGATTCGGTTTCGTGGAAATGGCCGATGATGCTGCTTCCCGGAAAGCCATTGCCGAACTGGACCAGGCCACCATTGATGGCCGCACCATCAAGGTAACGGAAGCAAAGCCCAAAGAAGACCGTCCCCGCAACAATGGCGGTGGTGGTGGTTTCAAGCGCCGTTTTTAATGCACTGACCTTATAAAAACAAAAGCCCCGGTTCTCCGGGGCTTTTTTCATTTCAGCCGGTTCGTCCCTCAGGCGGGTACCGACGGCCGTGCCTGCACGCGGGTAACGGAGGCGGGATCCTGCGGTGGGGCAAAGGGCAGTTCCGTACCCTTCAGCGCAAAGTAAACGTTCTGCAACTGGTGCAGTGAGGCCATCTTTTTAACCAGAGTCCGGCGCATGAAATCAATGAGGTTGTAGTCTGCATCGATGTCCATTTCCGAGCGCGGGCCTTCGGTGATGGAAACGAGCTGCCAGAAGTGAAAATAGTCGTGCAGGGCAAAGCCGCACTGCTTCAGGATCTCGTCGGTCAGCGGAACGGCTTCGGCATCCCGGGCCGGGACGGTGCGGTAGGCTCCGGATGTGTCGCGGAAACCCAGCATGGGCTGCGCGGCGGCCTCCATATCGTTTTGGATGGACGTGATCTTTATGATGTTGCCGGATACGAGGGCATAGTTGCCGGTCCGGACTTCATTGCAAGGAATCATATATAGAAAATTACTGGTTAAAAAAAGAAGCGAAAGGCTGGTGGTGCAAGGAGCGGTGCTTTGCTGCTCCCGGGCCGTGTGCAGGCTGCGGTGCGGTGATACTGCGGGCGGGTACCTGTAAGGTAGTCTTATATAACCGGATGAACTAATCTCCTTTCCCCCGCAGCCGTTTTACCGTGTTAAAGTACAGAACCGGAGGCCGGATGCCCGGTTCTTTGTAAATTGTATCACAATTGGAACCTGGGGAGAGGGGCGGGCATTATTCTTGCCTCCTGAAGTACGTGCTGTGCTTTCACTTAAGGGCCGTGTACATTTTACTTATATGATGCATTTTACGCCCGGCTCACACGAGCTGGAAAAAAACCGCGAGGTGATCATGGGCATGGAACAGGCCGCCCATGAAGCGGTGGAAACTTACCTGGTCAAGGCGGAGACCGCCTGGCAGCCTTCCGATTTCCTGCCCGATTTCAGTACACCCGGCGCCATTGAGGCGGTAAAGGCCCTGCAGGAGCGTGCTGCAGGCATTCCGGCCGGTGTCATCACGTCGCTTGTCGGCAACATGATCACCGAGGAGGCCCTGCCTACCTACCAAAGCTTTTTCAACCTGATCAAAGGAGTGAACGAAGAAGGGAACATTGCCTCGGAAAAAGGCTGGGTGCGCTGGTCGCGTACCTGGACGGCCGAGGAAAACCGCCACGGCGACCTGCTGAACAAATACCTCTATCTCTCCGGCCGCGCCGACATGAGGCAGGTGGAGATCACCATTCATAACCTCCTGGGCAATGGTTTTGATCCGCAGACCGAAGGCGATCCTTACCAGGCCATGATCTATACTTCTTTCCAGGAACGCGCCACCCGGATCGCGCACATGAATACCGGCAAGCTCGCCGATAAAGGCGGTGACACCACGCTGTCGCGCATTTGCAAGACCATTGCCGGCGACGAGGCCCGGCATGAAAAGGCCTACAAATCGTTCATGAGCCGCATCTTCGAAGTGGACCCTGCAGGAGCACTGATCGCCTTTGAAAAGATGATGAAAAAGAAGATCGCCATGCCGGCCATCCTGATGGAAAACGGCAGCGACAGCCTGTTCACGCGGTTTTCGGCCATCACCCAGAACCTGGGTATCTATACGGCCATGGATTATGCCGCCATCATCCGACACCTTACCGAGCACTGGAAAGTGGAAACCCTGGCCGGGCTGAGCGGCTATGCCGCCCGCGCACAGGATTTCCTGAGCACGCTGGCCGACCGCTACGTGCGGATTGCCGAGCGGATGAAGCAGCCGCCGGAAAGCAAATTACCCTGGCTGGTCCAGTAAAAAAATAAAGGTTCAGGAATATTCGCCGGGTGCAATGCATTCGGACCAGTAATCCACGATCCTTTTAATCGTACGTTCAAGCCCGGCCACTGTGTCGGGCTTTTTAAAAAAGCCCTGTACCGATAGAGCATACGCTTCAAGCACGGATTTTTTGTTGGCCCCGGTGGTGAAGAACAGGTAGGGAATGCACTTGTTGTGCAGCTGCTCG
>DATAGL010001112.1:0-8783 GCA_036263755.1 Chitinophagaceae bacterium
CCGATAACATTGATGAAGAAGATTCGGGTATAGTTTGCCACCCGGTACCGAAAGACCTGGTCCTGGAACAGTTCCTGCACAAGCCCCTGGCCTTTCAGCCGGGCCAGGGCTTCAGCTACAATAATTCGGGCTACTTCCTGGCGGGAATGATCATTGAAAAGGTAACCGGCAAGCCCTATGAGCAAAACGTCCGCGAACTTATATTCCAGCCATTGGGCATGACCCATTCGGGTTTTGACTACCTGAACCTCTCCCCGGAAAAAAAGGCCACCGGGTACCAGTTCCTGAACGAACGGGTGCAGAAAAAATATCCCTTTTATGATTCTACCGTAGGCTACGCGGCCGGCTCCATTTACAGCACGACGGGCGACCTGTTGCGATGGAGTCATGCCGTCGCTTCCGGCAAGCTGCTGACGCCCTCGTCCTGGAAAGCCGCATTGACCCCCAGAAACAACGGGTACGGATACGGATTCCAGATGGGCAGCTACCAGAACCGGCCGTTTGTACGGCATGCCGGCGGTTACCCCGGCTATGTTTCGGAATTTCTCCATTATCCCAAGGAAAAAATCACGATCCTCCTGCTGAAGAATTCAGGCACTTACGGACAGGACCTCGGGCCGGTAGCCTCCGATATTTCCCATATCCTGTTCGGACTTCCCTATGCATTGTGGGAGCCCCGATCGGACATGCAGCTGCCGGAAGACCGGCTGAAGGAAAAAGAAGGCAGCTATACCTCCGGCGGCAAACAATTACGCTTTGTGGTAAAAGAGGGACGATTGCACATCATCAACCTGCAGGGACAGGAGCTCCCGCTGCTGGCCCATCAGGCGGACTTTTTTTACTCAGAGATTGCTTACACCGAATTTGTGTTTGTGAAAGACGGGAAAGGCAAGGTGGAAAAAGTGATCGTCCGGGAACGCGGCGTGGAAGGCACTTCGGAGTGGAAAAAGGAAAGCCGCTGACACCTGCACAACCATCATCAAAGAAGCAGTGCCAACCGGTCATAGGAGCCGCGCCCCTGGTATCCGTGTATGGGCAAAGCCAGGCACTGCAGGCATCCGGAAGCCCGGGTCTTTTGCTGTTCCAATTTTCTTCCGGGCTCCTGTTTCCGATGTCCATAGGGAACCCGTACTACCGGGCGTCCTCCGGTCTTCCGGGATTTGTATTTTGCTTTTCCCCTAAAAGCTGTAATTTGCAACAAAGTTACATAAACTGCACCCCGAAAACGTCATACGGAAAATGCTGGCACTGGTGCTGCTCCTGGTCTTCACGATCAGCTGCACTCCCAGGCAGTTCCTGCACGATGCACTGGCGGATCACCGGGACGTTTCCGCATCCGGCGAACAGGGCGGGACGACGGTGCAGCCCTTCCGTTTCCAGTGCGGGTTCGATCATCCCGTGGTGGAAGCTCCCTACGCGGAACCGGCACCCTTGCTTGTGGCTGCCCCGGCGCTGCAGGTCCCGGAACACCGGGCCCTCCCCCTTCCGTTCGTTCTGCTCAAAAATGTACGGGCAACGGTCAACAAAGGACCGCCTGCAGGAATACCGGCCTGATCCACAACCATATTCCCTGCACGAAAACCGTAACTCTTGCGCTACCTTATCCTGCTGTGTCTTACAGCCTTTTCCCTGCTGCCGGCAGCGGCCCAGCCGTGCAACCTGACCCTTTTGGGCCATGTACACCACGGCAACGCCCATGAAAATCTCCAGGGTGCCACGATCACCCTTGTTGAATTATCCCGTTCCACCATCACCGATGAACAGGGCAACTTCCGGTTCGACAGCCTCTGTGCCGGCCCGGTCACCCTGCGGATCAGCCACGTGCCTTTTGACACGGTGGTCCGGGCGGGCCTGTCCCGCCGGGTCACCCACCTCGATATCGACCTGCACCCGAACATGCACCTGCTGGAAGAAGTGGTGGTGTCTGCGCACACCACCCACGGCCATAGCGGGCGCACCATCCTGTCCGGAAAAGAACTGGAAGAAACCCGGGGCCGGTCGCTTGGTGAAGCCCTGAGTAAAATAAACGGGGTCAGCCTGCTGCAGACCGGTTCCACTATATCCAAGCCGGTTATCCACGGCCTGCACGGCAGCCGGATCCTGATGATCAACAATGGCGTGCGCCAGGAGGGCCAGCAATGGGGCAGCGAGCACGCGCCCGAGATCGATCCCTATATCGCCGGCCGGCTGACGGTCATAAAAGGGGTGGATGAGCTGCGCTACGGATCGGATGCTGTGGGCGGGGTGGTCCTGGTGGAGCCCCGTCCCCTGCGCACCCAGCCCGGGTATTCCGGGGAAGTGAACGCCGGCTACTTCAGCAATAACCGGCAGTACACCGCCTCCGCCCAATGGGAGCAGCAGTGGAAACGCTTTCCTTCCTTTACCTACCGGGTGCAGGGCACCTTCCGCAAGGGCGCCAACGTGCGGACGCCCGGGTACCGGCTGAACAACACCGGCCTGGAAGAGCAGAACTTCTCACTTACCGGTGCCTGGCGCAAAGGGCCGCTTTCCTCCGAACTTTTTTACTCCTTCTTCGATACGAAGGTGGGCATCTTTACCGGGGCCCATATCGGCAACCTGACCGACCTGCAAAAGGCCATAGAAAGCCCGCAGCCCGACCCCGTGTTCACCGGCCAGCAGACTTACCGGATCGGACGGCCGTACCAGTCGGTACGGCACCAGCTGGTCAAGTCCAGGACCTCGTTCTCGGCCGGGCAGCACCGCTTCCACCTGCTGCTGGCCGGGCAATGGAACGACCGCGAAGAGTTTGATATCGTGCGCAGCAGCCGGACCACCCGCCCGCAGCTCGACCTCTCCATCCGCACGCTCTCGGAAGAAGTGAGCTGGGACCATGTGTACCGGGGCCGTTTCAGCGGCACCTTCGGGCTCACCGCCCAGCAGCAGCAAAACAGCTATGCCGGCCGGTACCTGGTTCCGGCCTACCGGGCCGGGTTCTATGGGGCATACTATATCGGCAAATGGAGCCGGGACCGGTGGGAGGCGCAGGCCGGCCTTCGGTACGATGACAAGTCGATCCAAACCCACCGGCTGCAGGCCGGGGGCGCCACCTTTGATCATTACCGCTTTCGGTTTTCCACCCTCGGCACCTCTGCCCATGTCGGCTACCGGCTCACCGAGCACTGGAAAGTGGCTGCAACGGCGGCCCTGTCCACCCGCGCCCCGCAGGTGAACGAACTGCTGAGCAACGGGATCCACCACGGTACGGCCACTTACGAAGAAGGGAATATCCACCTGAAGCCCGAGCGGTCCCTTAACCTTGCGGTCTCCAGCGTCTACCAGAATAACCCGGGCACGCTTTCCGTTGAGCTGTCCCTGTACCACAACCGCATCCGCGACTTTATATACCAGCAGCCCGTGCCGGATGAGCCGGTGCTCACCATTGCCGGCGCCTTCCCGAAGCTGGCCTACCGGCAGACCGATGCGGTGCTGCAGGGCGGGGATCTTTCGCTGACCCTACGGCCGGCGGAGCGCTGGGAATGGACCGGCAGCTATATGCTGCTCCGGGCCCGGAACGAGGTGCAGCAGGACTGGCTCATCGGCATGCCGGCCGACCGGATCCGTCAGGAGTTGACCCGGTACCTGGCCGACGGCCGGCGGTTCTCCCAAACTTATTTTTCCCTGGAAACGGTACACCAGTTCCGCCAGACCCGTACGCCGGACGAGCGGCTGGGTAAGCAGGACTATAAAGAAGCTCCTGCCGGTTACCTGCTGCTCAATGCCGACCTGTCCACCACCGTCCGGCTGAAGACGCTGCCCCTGACGATCGGGTTGAGCGGGCGCAACCTGCTGAACCGGAAGTACCGGGATTACCTGAACAGCCTGCGGTACTTCACCGACGAACCGGGGCGGAACCTGCAGGTTCGGATCAAACTGCCCTTATCATTCAATCACCAACCATAATTTAAAACGACAACCATGAAAAAGCGACTCTATGCGCTCCCGATGATCCTGGGCAGTGCACTGCTCTTTGCTTCCTGCGAAAAGGACAACGACAACGGGGGTGAAGGCAACGAGGAAGAAGTGATCACCACCATGACCCTGAAGTTCACGCCCCAGGGCGGCGGCACGGCCGTGGAATACGATTTTGACGATCCGGACGGTCCGGGCGGCACCGCGGCTACCCAGGATGAGATCGTGCTGACCCCCAACAAAACCTACGACGTGGAGATCGTGCTCCTGAATAAAACCACCGACCCGGATGAAGTGATCACGGAGGAAGTGGAGGAAGAAGGCCAGGCGCACCGGTTTTATGTGGTGCCTTCTGCCGGAAGCGGGATCACGGTTTCTAACCTGAACAACGATACCGGCGGCATGCCACTGGGCATCACCAGTACCTGGACCACCGGTGCCGCTGCAACCGGCACGGTGAAGGTCACCCTGCGCCACTACCCGGGCAACCCGCCGAACAAGGCCGCGAATGACCCGGTGGACAGCAACAAGTCGTCCACGGATATAGAAGTGAACTTTGCTTCACGGGTAGAATAAAAAAGCAGTAAAAAAGGGCGGATCCTCATCCGCCCTTTTTTTTGCATCTGCAGCAGTGCTTTTCATGCACAGGTTTCATCTTTTTTACTACAGCACATCCTGACCGGGTACCGGATCCGGTTACCTGGCAGCCCCGGGATCGTTATTGGTCACCCGGCCGACGGGAAGCCTGTACCGGCTAAATCCGGTACCTTTTAGAGGAGAAAAAACCGATGCCGTTCCAAGAGTAAATTGAACGACAGAGGCCGTCTGCAGGAACAGGACTTCCCCATGCCTGTAAGGAAAGGAGTGCAGTCCCTGGCGGAGCTACAGACGGTCTAACCAAAAACCACTGCCGCTTTCCATGACGGCCGGAGTACGGCGGAAAGAAGGCAGGTGTCTGCACGCCTTCAAAACATGTCTGCCCCGGCCCTTCTTATATACCAGGCAGATCGCTTTCTTTAAGTTACGGGCAGCGGTCATTAAGGCCACGGTCACCCCTCGGGTGGTCTCCAACAGCACAACAGAAGGGCCTGCTCCTGCACCAACTACTCTTCCAAAACCCCTGTTTTTCCTTTCCACACCGCCAACGACTCAATGCGGCTGGCCAACGGCTGTACCCGGCAGTAGCTTTCTGATGCATCAGCGATTATATCCCTTCATTTTTAAAATAACCAACATGAAAAAGAGTGTACTGCTCGCAGCTGTTTGCTTACTGACCGTTGCCGCTACAACCGCCCGATCCCAGGCCGAAAATCCCTTTCCGGAGAAAAAGCAGTCTGCCGAATATGCTGCTGCCGGGATGAAGTCGGGCGGGTTTGCTTCCACCCGGCCGCCGGAAATTAGCGAGCGCGTTGCCCGGCGATTTGAAAAAAGCTTTCCCGGCATCACTAATACCGCCTGGGAAGCGACGGAAAACGGATACGTAGTCCGGTTCATCTCTGAAGGCATTCAAAACTGGGCTTATTTGAACAAAAAGGGGGCCTGCCTGAGCACGATGCGTTATTTTACCCCGGAACAACTGCCGGCCCGGATGCACAGCCATATAAAGGCAGCATTTGACCGTTTCCGGATCACATCGGCTAAAGAGATCTGCCACAACCAGACTACGGCCTACCTGGTTTCGATTGACGATGGGTCCACCTGGAAAGTAGTTCATATTCTGGACGGGGAAATGACCGTCACTGCAACATACGTAAGGCCGAAGTGAATTCAGTTGTCCAAAGCCGAACCTTTGATGCGTAAGGTTATGAAACGGTGCAGGAAAGACACAGAGGCCCGGTCACACCTCCTGATTCCTTTACCCGAAGGACAGGCACCCTGATCCTGAAGGGCATAACCGGGAGAGCAGCCGGTTCACCCAACGTTGCGTCCATGATACAGTGTAGTAAAAACGGCAGGTCATAAAGATCCATGCCGGTTGTCCCCTGCCCTTTTCCTGATTCAGGTAAAAAGCCAAAGCCGCTGTAACCGGGTGCCGGAACCGGTGATTAACAGCAGTCTGGTATGGAGCCTCACCCATCATGAGCGTTCGCGGTGCTGCCCGTTTACCCGCGCACCTGATCTTTAAGGCGCAAACGGGTTTTGGGCGGGCCCGGACAAGGCTAAAAAACATAGATTATATTTTGTATATTAATGTATCCAAGCTATCGGGCAAAGAAGTTTCCCTAAGGAACGTTCCCTTTATTTCCAGGTCCATTGATACTAAAGCAATGTATTGGAGTAAACTGCACCTGATCTTATTCATAAGCGTTTTATACCGGCTCTTACTGGTAAGTCCCTCCCATGCGCAAAAGGTATTCTTCAACAAAGTGCCGCCGCCGGAGGGCCAGAAGTTCATCAGGGTAACCGGCATGGTGCAGGATCAGCAGGGCTATATATGGTTTACCACCAAAAAAGGACTCTTCCGTTACGATGGCTACCACATGAAACAGTTCAAGCACCATCCGGATGATGCGAACTCCCTGGCTATGGATGACCTGGAAACCCTTTGTATCGATTCGTCCGGCCTCATCTGGATTGCCACAAACGGAGCCGGGCTGGACCGGTTCGACCCGGCCACGGGACGTTTCACGCACTTTAAGCATGATGCGAAGAATGCCGGCAGCCTGAGCTGGGATTCGGTGCAAACCCTGCTGGTCAGCAGTGACGGCACGCTTTGGGTGGGTACCCTTAAAGGACTGGACCGGTATGAACCGAAAACGGGGAAGTTCTTTCATTACCGCCACCAACCCAATGACCCGACCACGCTGAGTTACCATTTTGTCTGGTCGCTGTATGAAGACCGTCAGGGAACGATCTGGGTGGGAACCGGCTGCGTATATGACGCAGAAAGGGAAAAAGAGGGAGGCGGCTTGAACCGATTGAACAGAAAGACCGGGACCTTTACCCGCTACCTGCACGACCCCAACGATGATCAGACACTGGCCAATAATAAAGTACACGCGCTCTTTGAAGACAGCAGGGGAAATTTCTGGGTCGGCACCTCCGGCGACGGCCTGCACATCATGGACCGGAAGAGCGGCCGCTTTCAGCGATATCCACATGACCCGGAGCAGCCGGAGAAACTAAGCCGGCCGCGTTATTTGGGAAAAGAAAACTATGATTACATCAGCTTCATAACCGAAGATGCGGCGGGAGCCATCTGGATCGGCACACCGAATCACGGCATCGTTTATTACAATCCAAAAACCGGGAAAGCGAAGCATTACCTGAATCAGAAAGATACGGCCGGCGCATATTCCGATTTTACTTCCTGGTGTGCCTATAACTCCAGGGACGGGATGCTCTGGATCGGGACAGAAGTCGGCAATCTGTACCGCATTGATCCTTCTTTTGAAAATTACCTGACCCTGCACCCTGAGCCGGGCACTGTATATGGTATGACCCGCTATATGGATGGAAGATGGGTCGCTTCATGGAACCCCATGTTATTGGACAGCAAGGGAAGATTCTGGATGTGCACGATGCAGGGATTGCGCTGCTACAATACGAACACCAATATCAACAAAGTGTACAATTATAATCCGGCGAATAAGAGCAGCCTGAGTAACGATATGGCCCTGGCCGTGATCGAGGATAGAAAAGGGGAAATCTGGATCAGTACGGCTTCCGGGTTGAACAAATTTATCAAAGAGGATTCTTTTCAGCGATACTACATTCATCCGCAAGGCCCCAATGACATTTATAAAAATGTTTTCGGGCCGGTGATCACAGACCAGCGCGGAATGATCTGGGCCTATTGCCTTGCCGACCATGATGTACACCGGATCCATCCCAAAACCGGAAGGTTCGAAACATATTTAAAAAGCAGGTGGATCCAGAGCATTTACGAAGATGCTTCCGGTACGGTTTGGGCGGGAGGCGACGACGGCTTGTTCCGGTACGACCGGCGCTCCAATGCTTTTCTGCCGTATAACGATTCTACCACCCATACCGCGTTCAAGAACATCCGGTATATTATAGAGGATGACCATAAAAACCTTTGGCTGAAGACCGAGAACAAAATGCTTCATTTGAATCCTCAGCGGAAGGTGGAACGGATTTACAAAGTGCCCAGCAGAAACCTGCGCTTCCTGGATTTTGATATGGTTTGGAAAGCGGACAGCAACAAGCTGTTTTTTGGGGGCAACTATGGTTATTATATATTCAGGGAGGACTCCGCGAAGAAACCACCCCCGCAAATTGTTATCACGTTCAGCTCATTGAGCGACTCCCTGCCGCAGGGCATCAGCAGTCAGCTTTCGTATTCTACTGCAGAAATCAAAAAGCTTCATTTAAAACACACGCAGAATTCCTTTGCCCTGGAGTTTGCCGGTATTGACTTTACAAGCCCGGAGGACAACCGGCACTTCTTTATGCTGCAGAACTATGATGCAGATTGGAAACAGGCGGGGCCTGAGCTGAAAGCCATCTATTACAATGTCCCTCCCGGTGATTATACATTCCGGGTAAAAGCCGCCACCAGCAGCGGCATCTGGGCTGAGAAGAGCATCCGCATAACCATCGCGCCACCCTGGTGGAACACCTGGTGGTTTCGTATACTGGCGGCCACAGTGCTCATTGCCGCCTTGTACGGCCTGATCCGCTGGCGCCTGAAGCGGAAATTCCGGATCGAACTGCAGGAATCGGAGAAGAAAAGGGAGATGGCCATGCTACAGCAAAAGGCAACTGAATTAGAGATGCAGGCGCTTCGGGCACAAATGAGCCCGCATTTTATCTTTAACTCGCTTAATTCCATCAACCATTTTATTGTACTGAACGATAAAGACCAGGCTTCGGCTTACCTCATCAAATTT
>DATAGL010001113.1:0-3257 GCA_036263755.1 Chitinophagaceae bacterium
CGCCTTCGCCGATCATCTGCCCGGCGGTGTGCAGTACCTGGTCCAGCGTAGCGCTCCGGCTGCCTGCGTAAAAAGAATCGGGCGTGCAATTGATGATGCCCATGACCTGCGGTGCATCCAGTATCCATAGTCGTCCGTTGCAATTGACCGTATACATTAGTCCTACTTTGCTACATTTGAAGCTAAAGTATTGAATAAGCCCAAGATGACTGAAGAAACAAGCAAGGATACCGCCCTACAGTACCGGCAGGTGGTGGATGGCTGCCGTGAGCTGTTCCGGAAGAAGACCGCGGATTACGGAACCGCCTGGCGTGTGCTGCGGACCATATCCATCATCGACCAGATCTACATAAAAGCCCAGCGGATCCGTACCATCCAGGAAAAGGGTACTCAGCGGGTGGGCGACGATATTCCTTCGGAGTTCGTTGGCATCATCAACTATGCCATCATCGGGCTGATCCAGGGCGGGCTGACGGAAGAAGATGAAGAAGAACTGCCGGTGGAAACAGCGCTGGAGCTGTACGACCGTCAGGTGGAAACGGCGCGCCGGCTGATGGAAGAAAAGAACCATGACTACGGCGAGGCCTGGCGGCAGATGAGCCAGGAAAGCCTGACCGACCTCATACTCATGAAGCTGCAGCGCGTCCGCCAGATCCTGCACAACAAAGGAAAAACGCTGGTCAGCGAAGGCATAGAAGCCAATTACCTGGACATGCTGAATTATGCCGTTTTCGCCCTGATCCGGATTGAAGAACAAAAAACAAAAAAAGCCTGATCATGCGTATTGCCGTCACCATAGCGCGCTGGCTGGTAGGTGTGCTGTTCATCCTGTCCGGGCTCGTAAAAGCCAACGATCCGCTGGGCTTGTCCTACAAGATGCAGGAGTTCTTCGAAATCTGGAACATCGGGCTGGGCAGCTCCGGCTTCTTTGCCCGGAACGCCCTGATCAGCCTCTTCACCTTCCTGCACGGGCATTCGCTGGCTTTATCGCTGGTGATGATCGTACTGGAAATTGTGGCCGGCGTAGCTCTCATACTGGGTTGGCGCCGCCGGCTGGTGCTGAACGGCCTGCTCCTCCTGATCGTGTTCTTTACCTTCCTGACGGCCTATGCCTTCTGGTCAGGCAAGTTCAAAAACTGCGGCTGTTTCGGCGATTGCCTTCCTATCACGCCGGGCACTTCATTCGGTAAAGACATTGCCCTGCTGGTGCTCATCGGGTTCCTGATTGCCGGCCGCCGGTACATAACGCCCCTGCTTTCGCCGAAAGGAAGCCTCCTCGTACTGCTGGGGGCCCTGGCCGTTACCATTGGATTACAGGCCTATGTGCTCACCTACCTGCCGCTGGCCGACTGCCTACCGTTCAAAAAGGGAAACTACCTGCCGGCCCAGATGAAGGCACCTCCCGGCGCGCTGCAGGATTCCTTTGCCATCCGGTTCGCTTATGAAAAAGGCGGGAAGCGGTTTGAATTTGCACCGGAAGACCTGCCTGCCGACCTCGATACCTATACGTTCAAGGAACGCACCGATAAGCTGATTCGGAAAGGCAATGCCGAGCCGCCGATCAAAGGGTTTTCCCTTCAGGGCATCGCGGGGGTGGACTCCACCGCCCTCATCCTGGCCCTGCCTAAGGCTGCGCTTTTGTTTTGCGAAGGATTAAAGGATATCGATGAAGCGGCGCTGCAGGCCTTCAGGCGGACCGTGGAGGGGAGCCGGGGCCGGCTTCCGGTATACATTGCGGTATCGGCATCACCCGAGCAGGCGTACCCGTTCTTTGCGCAGAAAGGCATCCGGGTGGACGGGATTTTTGCCTGTGACGGCACGGTCGTGCGGACAGCGGCCCGGACCAACCCGACCCTGTATTACCTGGAAAAAGGCGTAGTCGTTCGCAAATGGGGCAGGGGCGACCTGGAAGACAGCCAGGACATCGGGAAGGGCAGATAGAAACGTACATTTTGATTACTGACAAACCACCGGCTTGATCCGATTTATATTCAAACGCATTCTTTACGGCATCCTGGTCCTGCTGGGCGTGGTGGTACTGGTCTTTCTCCTCTTCCAGGGGTTCGGCGATCCCTCAAGGCTGGTCATGGGCCAGACCGGCGATGCGGCAACGCAGGCCAACATCCGCAGGGAACTGTACCTCGACCAGCCGAAATGGAAGCAGTTTCTGCTTTACCTGAATGATGTATCGCCTGTTTCCGTACACAGCCGGGAAGAAATTGAGCGGAAAGACCTGACCGGTTTTTTTGCCGGGGGCGAACAAAAACTTGGTATCAAGCTGCCGTACCTGCGCCAGTCGTACCAATCCCGGAAACCGGTGACGGCCATCCTGATGGAAGCCTTGCCCGGGACGCTGCTACTGGCAGCGGCCGCGATGTTCCTGGCCGTGCTGATCGGGATTCCGCTTGGGATGTTATCTGCCGTAAGGCAGAATACCGCCTGGGATACCGCAGCTGTTTTTTCTTCCGTGCTCGGTATCTCAGCACCCTCCTTTTTTATCGGCATCATCATCGCGTACCTGTTTGGTTTTGTATGGAGCGACTATACGGGCCTGCACCTGACGGGAAGCTGGTTTGAAGTGGGTAATGACGGCACCCGGCGCCTTTCTCTCCAGAACCTGATCCTGCCCGCCGTGACCCTGGGCATCCGTCCCCTGGCCATTATTACCCAGCTCACGCGCAGCTCCATGCTGGATGTGCTGGACCAGGACTATATCCGCACGGCCTATGCAAAAGGCCTGAGCAGGCAGGCCGTGATCTGGCGCCACGGCCTCCGCAATGCGCTTAACCCGGTGGTGACCGCCATCACGGGCTGGTTTGCCGAGCTGCTGGCAGGGGCTTTTTTCATTGAGTACATTTTCGGCTGGCGGGGCATCGGGAAAGTAACGGTGGATGCACTGGAAAAGCTCGACTTCCCGGTCGTGATGGGTTCCGTACTCGTGTCGGCTGCCTTCTTCATTCTTATCAATATACTTGCGGATATTCTCTACGGAATCATCGACCCGCGGGTACGGCTGCAATAAGGGCTGCAGCCAAGAAATATTCTACCGGAATTTAATATTTCCGGCCGGTTCGTCGTACCTTTAAAGCCTACCAAGCCACCCAACAGCACCACCGATTTTTCACTATCCATTAAAAGATTAACTATGGAAAGAGTCGCTGATGTATTGGGCCGTAAGTATCCGCAATTCAACACTGTTTCTCCTCATCACCGGGTAAGTGATGCCCTGCACCAGATGTGCGCGGAAAACACCGATT
>DATAGL010001114.1:0-3249 GCA_036263755.1 Chitinophagaceae bacterium
GAAAGGGTTAGTTTCAGAAACGAAATAAGGTTTGGAGTTGGACGTTTAGTGTTTGGCGTTGGGCAAAGATTTGTTGACCGGGTACCAGGATGCTTCAGGGTTCGGCCCGCTTTGTTTTTTCCTCGAAGAGGGATTCATAAAGCGGGCTTTCCGTTTTCTTCCATTTATCCCAAAAAGTGAAATAAAGACCGTAGTTGTATTTGAACTGCTTGTGGTGCAGGGAGTGATGGGTGGCACCGATCAGCCAGCGGCCCAGGCGGTGCCGGTGGAACCGTTCCGGGTAAATTTCGATATCCAGGTGGTTGATCACGCTGCTGAAGGTCATAATGGTCAGCTGAAGAAGCAGCACATACAAATGCATCGGCAGCACCAGCAGCAGGGCCGGAAGGAACAGAGCCTGGAAGATTCCTTCGATCGGGTGAAAGGAGAAAGCGGTCCAGGGTGAAGTGATGTTGCTGTCGTGGTGCACCTTATGCACGATGCGGAACACTTTCGGGTGGTGCATCCAGCGGTGGAGCCAGTAATAATAGGTTTCATGGACGAGCAGGGCAATCAGCAGGCTGAGGGGCAGCCACCAAAGCGGATATTCCTGAATGTTCAGGTACACCCTTGTATAGCCCTGTTGCCACAGCCAGAGCGTGGACGCCCCCGACAGCGCAAAAATGACAGCCGTAACCGTGCTCCAGGTTACTTCCTTCCGGAACTGCCCCTTTTTATACTGACGCTGGTTGATCTTCCGCCGGGCCCATTTCTTCGGGTACCAGAGGTAGAACACCCCGTAAAATAGGCCCGCGATCAGCAGGTACCTTCCGATTACCACCGCGAATACAAGGGCAGTGACCATCCAGAAATACATCGGCTGCGAAACATCAGGGATCTCGTACATACTCGGTTAAGGTAACAGTTCTGGTCCGTAAAAAGTTGGCTCAATGTGCAGATATGCAAATGTGCAGATGTGCAGATGTGTTGATTTCTTGATGGGTTACAATAAAGTAATTGCTTGCTACAGGAGGCTCATCCATTTGCACATATGCACATCCGCACATCTGCACATTTACTTCGGCAGCTTTATTTCATACGTCTTCCCGCTGCGCACCGTAAGACTGCGGCCCCTCAGCCAGGGATTCATCTGGCGGAGCATTTTATACGTAGTGCCGTTGGCCCGGGCAAATACAGCCAGGTTGGGAATGGAAGCGGAAACGGTGACTGTCCGGAACGGCACTTCATGGTACAGGTCGTCTTCCGCTACTTTGAAGCCCATGGCGGAAGCGTTTTCCATGATATGTTTAAAGGCCAGTATCCGGAAAATATAGCGGTTCGTTTCTTCCGGCAGCTGCAGGTCGTAATAATGCCGGGTTCCCTGGTAGGTGGCCTGCCCGTTGTAGCCGCCCATGCCGCAGTTATAGGAAGCTGCGGCTGCCGTCCAGGAGCCGAAGCGCTGGTAAGCGTTTTTCAGGTACTGGCAGGCGGCATCCGTGGACTTGCGCACATCATGACGGTCGTCCACCTCCGGGCCGGTCTGCAACCCGTAACCCGGTGCGGTACCACCCATGAACTGCCAGAAGCCGGTAGCGCCCACCCGGGACACAGCCCCGCTGAGCAGGTTGCTTTCCGCCACGCACAGGTACTTAAAATCTTCCGGTACTCCGTTGGCCTTCAGCCGCTCGGTAATGGCCGGGAAATAGCGGTTGGCCAGCTTCAGCAGGAAAATGATATTCGCCTGGTTATAGGAATTGAACAGGAGCTCGCGGTCGAAGCGCTCGCGTACCTCCCAGCGGTCGAGGGGTACGGGTTCCCCGGCAAAAGAAAGCTGTTCGGGAATAGCCGGGGCTTCCCAGGTATAGGGCGTGTTCTCCTTCCCGGATTGCCTGGAACCTTTTCCTTCCCGGCCTTCTTCGTTGCGGAAAGCCAGTTGTCCTGCCAGTAAAAATGCAAACACGACACCGGCGGTAAAATTGAGAACACCTGAAAATTTTGTTTTCATACGCGGCTTTGGGGTAAGCGCACAAAAAGAAGGCCAGCCATGCCCGCAGCACAGAAGCCTTAACAAATTCCCAAAACGGACCGGGCAGGCCTGGGTTTAACTTTCTTTTCCATTGTTCTGCTGCCTCTGGCATACAATTTCGGCTGCATAAGAAAACGTGTCATCTATGAAAAAGATCATTACCCTATTGCTGGCTGCCGGAGCCTTTGGTTCGGCGGTCGCCCAGACGGCACAGGAAGACGCGCGCCGCGTGATCCTGGGCGGAAAAAACAAATCTTCCCGCACCACCGACAGAAATAGCGATTCCCGCGATGTGGTGCTGGGCGGCGACGACCGGCGGGTGGTTTATGGCGAAAGCGGCAACCGCTATCCTTCGGGTTCCCGCGAAGCCAGCATCGACGGGATCAACCGGCAGTACGATGCCAAGATCCAATCGATCCGGAACAACCGAAACCTGACCGCTGCGGAAAAAGAGCGGATCATCCGCGACCTGAACAACGAGCGGAACCGCCAGATCCGCGCCATCAGCAGCCGAAACGACCGTTATGAACGGCGCGACAACAGCCGGTATGACGACGACGATGACCGCCGCTACAAAAAGAACAAAAGATATAAAGGCAATAACGGCAATCACTACGGCTGGAAGAAAGGAAAAGGCAACAAGCACCGGAACCGGAGGGATTGATGGGAAGAGATGGAGTGGTATAGGTGGTATTAGTAGTATTGGTGGTATTGGAAGGAATGCCTTCAATAAGGGAAAACTATCAGATATAGAACGAGTACCTGGTCATAAATGAAAAGAGGCAGCGATTATGCTGCCTCTTTTCATTTATCCTGTTCTAAACTTTTCCAAATACTACCAATACTACAAATACCACCAATACCACCTTACTGCAACTTAAACGACTCCAGAAACTTCGTATTGAAATCTCCTTTGCGGAAGCGCTCGTCCTTCATCAGTTGCAGGTGGAAGGGAATGGTGGTTTTCACCCCTTCGATCACGTATTCGCTAAGGGCGCGGTACATGGTATCGATCGCCTCCTCCCGCGTCTGGGCCACGGTAATGAGCTTTCCGATCATGGAGTCGTAATACGGGGGGATCACATAACCGGCATAAACATGGCTGTCCACCCGCACGCCGTGGCCGCCGGGCTGGTGCAGTACCGTGATCTTGCCGGGCGAAGGACGGAAATCATTGTAAGGGTCCTCGGCGTTGATGCGGCATTCGATGGCATGCAGCTGCGGCTCATAATCGCGGCCGGAGA
>DATAGL010001115.1:0-2816 GCA_036263755.1 Chitinophagaceae bacterium
ACCGTGATCGTCACAGTATCCGTACCGGTAGCGCCCTTGTCGTCGGTCACTTCCAGTTCGAAGCGGTAAACCCCGGCAGCCAGGCTGGTCAGGCGGCTTTCCGCTTTCGTCGGGCTGGCAATGTAGCCGGAGAAAGGTCCGCTTACTTTTTTCCAGGAATAGGAAACCACTACGCCATCGGCATCGGTGGCCGATCCGGTCAGGGTTGTGTTATTCAGGGGTAGGGTCAGCGTTTTGTCGCTGCCGGCATTGGCCACAGGGGCTTTGTTGCCCGGGACGCCGTTCAGATCGCACTCGTAAGCGCCGGCATCGGTGGACAGGCCGAGGAAGCGGTTGCGGCCTTCCTTATCCTTTGTGATACCGAGGGGTCTTACATCCAGACCGGCGTTCAGGGCCGGCGATGTGGCTGTCAGGTGGAAGTCGCGTGCAGCGGCATTGACGAAGGCGGCTTCTGCTAACTTCTTTACAAATTGGTTCTGCTTCGCTTCGTACGGAGCCTTATTGCGTACGGCAATGAAGGCATTGGCGGCCGACTGGGCGCCGGGTGCCACCACGAGGTTGTTGTACAGGCGGCTGGTCTGTTTCATGGAACCCTTGCTGTTCTCGAGGCGGATGCCTGAGAAGCCGGGGTTCACCACCGTATTGTTGGTAACGTCCACGTACAGGGCGGGATAGCCGGCAACGGGCCGGTCATCGATAAAGATGCCGTCCTGGCCGGTAGCCGATCCATCCTGGCCGGCATCCACCACTACGTTGTTGAAGACCTCCACTTTACCCACGCCAAAGACCTGGATACCGTTGCCGGTGCCTTTTTCGATATAATTATTATAGCACTTGCCGGAAGTGAGACCGCCGATGATGATACCCCCCTGCTGTGCATTGTGCTTGGCGGTACCGAAGTTCTTCACCGTATTATCAAATACCTCGCAGCCCACGGGGGTGCTGGCCACCTGGATGCCGTCCCAGCCGGTGTTCACGGTGGTACAGTTGTAGATCTTCAGGCCATGGATCTTCGGGGAACCCTGGGTCATGGTCTTTCCGTTACAGGTAAAGGTCACATTGATCGTTGTAGGTCCGATATAGAAACCTTCACCGGTTACGTCATGCACGTAAATGTCGTGGAACGACAGGTTGCGGGCCGTGAAGTTGGCTTCCCAGGAAATCGGATCGCAGTTGGCTGTGGTCTTTGCCATTACACCCACTTCGGTGCGCGTGATCTCCAGGTGATCCACCTCGAATTCGGTGCTGCCGGTGGAGGCGGCGAAGCCGGTACCGAGCCGGGCGCCGGTGCCATCCACTTTGAACCCGTACTCGAGCCCGGCCACGCCGGTGCCCGTGAAACGGAAGAAGGAGCTGCGGGTGATCACGAATCCGTAGGTATACCCGCCGACGACTACCTGGCCGCCGCAGTTCACGAAGGTGATGGGCTTGGCGGCAGTGCCGTTGAAGTTGGCAATGTTGACATATTTGTACTTGCCGGCCTTGAAGCAAACCTTGTCGCCCGGCTTGACGCCCATTTTGGCGCCGTCCAGCGTGATGCCGCCGTCATTACCCGGCTGAACGAGGAAGTTGCAGCCGCAGTCGTTCTGGGGCGGAGCCACCGGTCCGTTTACCTGTACCACTATAATATCGGTATCGGTAGCTCCCTGGTTATCGGTGACAACGAGTTCGAACTGGTAAACGCCTTTCACCAGCTTGGTCACATGCACCAGGGAAGCGTCGGTCTTGTCCATGGTGAACGTGGTGGGCCCGGAAACTTTCCGCCATTTGTAGGTGGCAAGGGTGCCGTCTTCATCCGTACCGCTGCCGTTCAGCGTCACGCTGTTGTTGGGCAGGGTGATGGTCTGGTCGCGGCCGGCATTGGCCTCAGGAGCCTTGTTGATGTTGAGCAGCTTGACGGTGATGGTAACCGTACTGGTAGCGCTGGCGCCTTTATTATCGGTGGCGGTGAGCTGGAATACATAAGTACCCGGCAGCAGGTTGCTTACCTTCGTTTCCGCCTTATTGGGATGGCTGATGGTATAGGTGAGCGGGCCGGAGAGCTTGGTCCACTCATAGGAGTCAATTTTGCCGTCGGCATCGGTGGCCGAACCTTCGAGGGTCACGGAGCTGGCCGGGAAGGTGATGGTCTGGTTGGCACCGGCATGTACTTCAGGCGCCTGGTTGCGCGGGCCGGTGGAGCTTCCGCCTTTGGAAGTATCGCCCTGCAGCAGCATCCACTGGTAGATGTTCATCCGCAGGGGGCTGCCGACAATGCTGACCACGGCCTTGTTGCTCGTGGTCCAGTCGTTTGCGCCGGGATCGAAATAAGCGTTGAAGTTGCTGTGCTTGCCGTCGCCGATCTTTGTCTGAAAGTAGGTGGCCGAGCCGGACACGCCGCTGTTCATGTTATTGACCAGCTTTTTGATGTCGCGAAAATCGTACTGCTGCTCAAAACCGAGCTGGTGGCCGCCCAGGGAGGCCCAGTGGGCGAAGCGTTGCGGGTAGGGCAGCATGGCGTCGAACACGTTGCTGGGGGTTACGCCCTGCACATTGACGATGCTTTTGACCATGCGGCCGTAGGAGTTGTCGTTCGGCCGGGGCATATAGGTGGCGAAGGTATTGGCCACCCAGGAGCCCTGCGACAGGCCGGCGATGTGCAGGGAGTTGCGGCGCACGCGGTAGCGGTTAACAATAAAATCCAGCGCCTTCTTTAATACAACAGGCCGCGCGTAGAGATACGGCGGCTGCAGGGAAATGATGACCGGGTGATGAACACCGTTGGGCAGGACTACGGTTCCGTCCCAGCCTTTTTTGATCCAGGAGTGCGGACCGTA
>DATAGL010001116.1:0-2979 GCA_036263755.1 Chitinophagaceae bacterium
CGAGGTGCTTTACCAAAAGGTGCCTAAAATGGAACGGCATTTCCGGATCATTATTCAAAACGCCTTTATTGCTTCCACCAAGCGGGTTTCGGGCGTTCTGGCCAAATCGGCACCGGAACGCTACCAGGACTTCCTTGACCGTTACCCGCAGATCGGGCAGCGGGTTGCCAATCACCAGATTGCTTCTTACCTCGGTATCACCCCCCAGAGCCTCAGCCGCATCCGTGCCCAGGCCATGTCAGGAAAACGCTAGGGCTGGGCCATCTTTTGTGCACTACCCGGTATGCGTGAAGTCCAATGCTTTATAGATCCCGTTTTCAGGGAAGCTGCATTTCTTTTCCCGGCGCCTTACCTCCGCTCCCCTAAGAGCCCATTACGGCAGCCTTTTTGGCCATAGGGCAAAAATAATTTCCGAAAAACTGTCACAGTTTTCCTGCTCCTGCATCCAATATAAAAATCAAGTTATGAACACTACTTCCATGTTGTCCCAGGGGCAAGCCTTCTCTTTCCGGTCTGCCGTGCGCATTCAGTTCCTGCTTTTAAGCATGTTCCTTATAGGCAGTTTCCCATCCGTAAACGCGCAATCTCATTATTACCATGAAGATTCAGTTGGCTGTGTCCGGCTCTTTTATACAGGGCAATCAGAAGGACGGAATGCGGTCCGCCTGATTATTAAAAATAAAAAGAAGGAATTAATTTGGCTTACCGTGTTTAGCGAAGAGGGCCAAAAGGTTTATTCAATAAAGAAGGCAGCAAGCACAGTGGACCGTGTTTTCCTGATGGACGAACCATACGCGGGTTTGGTATTTACAATCGGGGTGGCGGAAAGAAAGGAGGTGCAACGTTACCGGGTTTCTTTTCAAACGAGGAGAAAGGAAGACGTGGTAATCCTCGCTTCCCGATAATGCTGACGAAATAAACGAAAAACAAAAAGTACCATGAATCCTTTCTGCGATGATTACCGGCACGAGGAAGACATTGTGTTGGTAAAGGCAGCCACCCAGGGTTCCCGGAGTGCCCTGGAAATGCTTCTGAAGCGGCATCAGCGTTTTTTATACAACCTTGCCCTGAAGCTCGTGCGGGACCCGCACGATGCGGCCGATCTTACCCAGGAAGTGCTTATTAAAGTGGTGACCAAGCTGGCGCAGTTTGAAGGGAGGAGCCATTTCCGTACCTGGTTGTACCGGATTGCCGTCAATCATTTCCGGGCCATGAAACGAACACACAGTGAAGCGGAAGTGCATTCGTTTGAAAGCTTTGGCAGTTTTTTATCCGAAACCTATACCAGTGATGATTTTACGCTGACCGAAATGGAAGCCTATGAAGCCCAGATAACAGCCACCCGAAACATGTGCATGACTTCCATGTTGCTTTGCCTCGACCGCCAGCAACGCATTGTGTTTATCCTCGGCGCCATTTTCAAGGTAAAATCCACTGCGGCAGCCCGCATTCTGGAGATTAGTCCGGAAAGCTTCCGGCAGCAACTGACCAGGGCCAAAAAGGAACTGTTCCAATTCATGGATAATCAATGCGGGCTTATCAATCCGGAAAATCCATGCCGCTGCTCCAAAAAGACCAAGGGGTTTATGCAGGAAGGGAAAGTGGATATGGGAACCGGTTCTTTTAAAGGAGAAGTGTTGCAGCAGATCCGGTCTCAGGTGGAGGTTAAGAATGAAAAATTGACGGAGCTCATGGAAGGGAAGTACCTGCAATTCTTTCGCAGGCAGCCTTATGAAAAGTCAGTTACCGGAGATCATCTTGTCCGCTCCCTGATTCTGGATCCGGCCATTATGCAACTGTTTCAATTAAACTAGAAAAACAGGTTCAAGCCGGAAATCATTGGCTGCTGCGGCAGCCATTTTTGTGCTGTAAAGGTACAGGCATACGCCTGAAATCATTGCCCTGGGGTAACGCTTTTATGTACCATAAGTGATTGTTTCAGGGGGTGTAGGGTCCGGAAATTTGCAGGAGAAATTATGCAAATGGAAAGGGCAATCATTTCAGTGGTCTATCATAGTTCCAAAGGACATACCGGGCAATTAGCCAGCGTGCTGGCAGAGCAAATGTCCACAGCGGCTACAGAAGTCCGCCTGCTTACGGTCGAGGAAGCAGAAAACAACCTGGAGCTTCTTCACCAGTCCGATACCATAGTTTTTGGAAGCCCAACTTACTTCGGAAATGTCAGTGCTGCTTTCAAGCGGTTCATGGAAAAAACGGGCAGCTTTTGGTACAGGCAGCTCTGGAAGAATAAACTGGCCGCAGCTTTCACGATCTCTTCTACTGCAAACGGGGACAAGCTTCATACGCTGGAGGCGCTCATGCTCTTTGCCTGTCAGCACAGCATGACCTGGATACCGCTGGGGGTCCTTCCCCGTTTTTTAAACAACGAACAAACCGACGGACAGAACCGGATGGCGAGCTACATCGGCCTCATGGCTCAATGCGACAACAGCCAGACGGTGCTGAACCCGCTTCATCCCGGAGATCAGTTGACGGCAGAGCTTTTTGCCCTGCGCATCGTTGAATTGACCCTGAGTTATAAGAAGCGCCCCGTTTCGCCTTTGCCTGCCGGATGAATAAAGCAACAGAATGTATGGCCTCCGCTCACCCGGGTGGAAAGCAGCCTTCATTATGGGATCCTCATTCATCCTATCGGTAACCTGCAAATACTTTCATTAAAAATTTTGAAAATGAAACTTTATCTATTAGGAACACTTTTTTCTGCCTTGTTCTTTTCGGCCGGCTGCACCAAAAACGGTGAGGAAGATCCGGGTTCCAATACGCCCAGGACATCCATAACGGCTGATCTGGCGGGGAAAAAATGGCTGAGTCAAAGCGATCTGAACATTTCAACGGATCTCAACTATTATACACTATCCGTTTATAACTCTTCGGCGAAGCGCTGGTTCAACGGGGAACGGGATCCCTGGGATATGCGCCCCCGTCCGGCCAACGGGGTGATGCTTACAGCTGAAGGCG
>DATAGL010001117.1:0-2640 GCA_036263755.1 Chitinophagaceae bacterium
TGGGTGATGTTGACCGTAGCCTCCGTAAACTCTTCGTACGAGGAAGTTTCTGCGGTGGCTTCATGGGTGATCCCGAACAGCTTTCCGTCCGGGGTGGCTCCCATTCCGATCTTCTGACGGGTAACGGGCCGGTGGCCCACATTGGTGAACATCTGCTCCCGGTGCAGGACGAGCTTCAGGGGCTTCCCTACCTTCTGCGCCCCCATCACCGCTGCAATCTCGTAAGGCCAGGTGCGCAGGGCCATGCCGAAAGCACCGCCGATGTGTTCCGCATGAACGGTCACGTTTTCCGCAGGCAGCTTAAACGCATCCCGGATCGAGTTCCGGGTCGCTTCCACGCCCTGGGTTTTCGTATACACCGTTACCTTCTGCGGGCCTTCCCAGTGCGCGATGATGCTGCCCGGCTCCATGGGGTTGTGCACTTCGATGGGGTGAAAGTATTCCGCCTCTATTTTGACCGGGGCGTTTTTATACCCGTCCGGCTCCCCGCGCTTGTAATCCTCGAAGCGCGGGCCCGTCGGTATTTTAGCTTTGTCGAGGTTGGCTTCCAGGTCCGTCTGGTGTGCACTCTTTTCATACTGGGCCTTCACCAGCCGGGCCGCATGGAGCACCCGCTCGTAGGTATCGGCGATGACGAGCGCAATCGGCTGGTCGTAGTAAACGATTTCATTGTTGTAAAAAATGCGCAGGGGCTGGCCCGCCGTAGGCGGCTTGGCCGGGTCCCTGCCGGTTTGATAGCCCGGGATCTTCGGCGCGTTCAGGTGGGTGAGCACGGCCAGCACACCGGGTGCCCGCTCGGCCGCTTTCGTGTCCATGCTTTTGATGCGGCCTTTGGCCACGGTGCTGCCCACCAGGAAGCCGTACACGGTACCGGGGATTTTGTGCTCCGCGGCATAGAGGGCTTTGCCGGTCACCTTGTCGCGGCCGTCCACGCGGTCCACCGGTACCGGGGACTTTTGCTCAAAGAAGTTGTCCATACGTTTATGATTTGGCAGCCGCCGCTTTCAGTGCTTCCACCATCGAATTCGGCGCTAAGGTGAGTTTGAAATTGTTATGGCCGTAGCCTTTGGCTCCCTGCATGGCGAGGCGCGCGGCTTCCCGGAAATGGGCTTCCGTGGCGCTCTTTCCCTTCAGGTACTGCTCGGCCTCTGTCAGCCGCCAGGGCTTGTGGGCCACACCGCCCATGGCCAGGCGCACGTCGCGGATGCTGTCGCCCTGCAGCTCGAGGGCCGCGGCCACCGATACGAGGGCAAAGGCGTAGGAGGCCCGGTCGCGCACCTTCAGGTAGTGTACGTGTTCACCGAACCGGTTCTCCGGCAGTTCCACGCCGGTGATCAGTTCGCCCCGCTCCAGGGTATTGTCCTTTTGCGGAGTATCCCCCGGGAGGCGGTGAAAATTCTGGAACGGAATGGAGCGGGCTCCTTTGGGACCCGTCACCAGCACGGTGGCATCCAGTGCCGCCAGGGCGATGCTCATATCGCTGGGGTGTACCGCGATGCATTTGTCGGAAGCCCCGAAGATGGCGTGCATGCGGTTGAAGCCTTTGAGGGCGCCGCAGCCCGTGCCCGGCTCCCGCTTGTTGCAGGGCATGTCGGGGTTGTAAAAATACGGGCAGCGGGTGCGCTGCATCATGTTGCCCGCAATGGTGGCCATATTGCGGATCTGTTGCGAAGCGCCGGCAGCCAGCGCCAAGGCAAGCAAGGGCTGGATTTTGCGTACGGCTTCATGCTCCGCCACCGCACTGTTCAGGGCCAGGGCACCAATGTGCAGCCGGCCTCCTTCTTTGCGGATGTCCTTTAACTGAAGCTGCGTGATGTCCACCAATTTCTCCGGAACCACAACCCCTTTCTTCATCAGGTCCACCAGGTTGGTGCCCCCGGCGATCCATTGCGCGGCCGGGTCTTTGGAAACGGCATCCACTGCGGCCTTCGGTGTGGTTACCCGCTGGTAGGTAAAGTTGATCATACCTTTTTCCCTCCCTCTTTTACGCTTTTGATGGCTTTGACAATATTGGGATAGGCCCCGCAGCGGCAGATGTTGCCGCTCATGTACTCGCGGATCTCCCCTTCGCTGTTTGCATGTCCTTCGCGCACGCAGGCCACGGCCGACATGATCTGGCCCGGCGTGCAGTACCCGCACTGGAAGCCGTCGTGGGTAATGAATGCCTGCTGCATCGGGTGCAGCTCCTCGCCGCCGGCAAGTCCTTCAATGGTGGTGACGGTCCTCCCTTCCTGCATGACGGCCAGCGTGAGGCAGGAGAGCACCCGCTTTCCGTCCACGTGCACCGTGCAGGCGCCGCACTGACCGTGGTCACAGCCCTTCTTGGTGCCGGTGAGCTGCAGCTGCTCGCGCAGCAGGTCGAGCAGGGTGGTGCGGGGTTCCAGGGAGAGCTGGTGCTTTACGCCATTTACCTCCAGGGATACCGGTACTTTTTCAAAGAAGGCAGCGGCCTTCTCGTCCCACTCCGAAGCGGCTGCTTTCAGCAGGGCCGGAGGGGTAACGGCCAATGCCGTAATGAGGGAGGATTGCTTCAGGAAATTTCTTCGGCCCCCGTCGGGGCCCCCGTCTTCCGGTGTCTGCTTTGAAGGTTTCTTTTTGGCCATAACTGCTTTATTTATGCACCGTATGCCCCTGTACGCT